>CAUZBE010000067.1:0-10544 GCA_963577885.1 Alphaproteobacteria bacterium | reverse complement strand
ATTAGCGGACGCCTTTCCGACCTCCAGAGCAGAGGCTCGCCGAATGTTTCAGGCGAAAAATCATATACCAAATTCGAGAAAGCTAGAAGGATTGTCGAAAAGATGGATAAATTTCGATCAATCAGTGACGATGCGCGCCTCATGATCGAAGCTCTTGGCCATGGCGGTGAGGCGCTTGCGGGCCGCTTCGCCGATTAAACGCTTGGTCCCTGGTTGACAATGCAGGGTGATGCCGCTCGGATCCAGGCTTAAGCTAAATTTTGCCAACAAATCCATTACCCCGCCCGAAAGTGTATGGGCGAGACGCAGGGCCTGGCCGACCCGGCGCGACCAGACCCGGTCTTCATCTTCGATCAAGTGGCCATAGCGTTCTACCCTACGGCGATCCGGGCGGTGGGTGTAGCGAAAGCGGATCGCCAGCCCTAGTTTAATGCGCTGGGTGTGATCCAAACCGATCAGTGGCGCGCGCAGGACATCGGCCATGGCGTGATCCGGACGCTCGTCCGGGTGGATACGCCAACCGATATCGCTCAACAATCCAGCCGCCAAGCGCAGGCGCCGCTCGTCCGGTGCTTCGCGTAGAAACAACGGCGCCAGCCAGTCGGTCAGCGTGGCGCCATCGCCCTGGCCGTGGCCCAGGCCCTCGTCGGGATCCCGTGCCGAGGCTAGCGCGGTCAGACGGCAGGATGCCATCAATGGGTCGATCGCCTGCTGCGCTGGTGAAAGATGTTCGTATAGGAGACCTTCGCGTAGGCCGTGGGCCGAAAATATCACCCGCTGGGCATCGCTTTGGCGCAGCAGACGGCCCAACACCCGCGCTGCCAGGGCCAGCGTATCTAAGCGTTCTGTCGGCGCGCGCTCTATGCGTCGCAGGCTTTCAAGTCCGAGTCCAGAAAAAAGGTGACACATGGAGGCCACCCGTGCCGCTGGCATGGTATAGCCATGCAGAACCCGCAGGGGGTAGCGGGTTCGCGCCATTTCCAGACGACCAAGGCTGCGCCAGGCACCGCCCACGAGATACAGATCGCCATGCCGAACCTGCGCCATCCAATCGACCTGCGCCAGGCCATCGTCGATGTGCCGGTCCAGGATCAAGCCATCGCTTGCACTGGTGGTGACCAGACGCAGGGTGCCAAGCGGCAGGCTGGTGCGTTTGCCGACACCGTTTTCCTGATTAGGATCCAGATGAGTTAACTCCAGACTACCACCGCCCAAATCCCCGACCAGGCCACGGGCGCCCGGGTTGGCGGCCAGAACGCCTCGGGCGGACAACCGGGCTTCCTCCACGCCAGCCAAGACCCGCACGGTAATTCCCGTCTCGTGTAATACGAGGGCCAGAAATTCTTCCCGGTTAGCGGCATCGCGGATGGCTGCCGTCGCCGCCGCGTCGATCACGCCCACACCCATGGCCTTAGCTAGGTGGGCGAAGCGGGCAATGGTGTCGATTGCCCGTTGCATAGCCTCGGCCCCCAACGCTCCGCCAGGCGACTGCCCCCGGCCCAGGCCACACATGGCCTTTTCATTGAATAGCGGTGGCGCGGCCAAAGCCGCCGCCGGGTATACCACCATTCGAACGGAATTGGAGCCGACGTCGATTACCGCCAGTTGCTCTTTCAACATGGAATTGAATTGCCAAGTATTGTCAGGATTATTCCCATTCCAGGGTGAGATGCAGGTCAGCATTGCCAGTCTTCAATGCGCTGCCCCGGCCGGATAGGCTGGGATTGGTCATGAAATAGCGATGCGCCGAGAAATCGTCACCTGCGACCCTAACACGCTCGTAGTGATCACTGGCGTTCAGGACCCAGCTCTGCGTACGGTCATTGAAGTTGGCCACCATGATTTGTCCCATGATCTGCTCATGCACCGTGGGGTTTTTGATCGGCACCATGGCCTCCACCCGGCGGTCAAAGTTGCGTGGCATCCAGTCGGCTGACGATATGAAGACGTTTGCCTCCGGTGAGGGCAGGCCATATCCGGCGCCAAAGCACGCAATTCGCCCATGTTCCAGGAACCGTCCGACAATGCTTTTAACCGTGATGTTTTCCGACATTCCCAGCACGCCGGGCCGTAGGCAACAAATACCCCGTATCACCAAGTCAATATCGACGCCGGCGTTCGAGGCGTCATAGAGGGCATCAATAATCTGGCTGTCGACCAGGGAATTCAGCTTAGCCCAGATGGCGCCGGGGCGCCCGGCTTTGACGTGGTTGATTTCCTGCTCAATCAGGGTCAAAACAGATTCCCGCAAGCCAAGCGGCGAGACCTTTAGACGGTCAAAATACTCCGGCTGGGCATAACCGGTGACATAGTTGAACAATCGCGCAGTGTCAGCGCCCAGGTCCGGATCGGCGGTAAAGAAGGACAGATCCGTATATGATTTGGCTGTCACGGGATGATAATTGCCAGTGCCGAAATGGACATAGGTCAATAGATCCTCGCCTTCACGCCGTGCCACGTAGGAGACCTTGGCGTGGGTTTTTAAATCGATGAAGCCATAGACCACATGCACGCCAGCACGCTCCAGATCCAGGGCCCATTTAATATTGGCTTCCTCGTCAAATCGGGCCTTCAGCTCGACTAGCGCGGTCACGGACTTGCCGCTCTCGGCGGCGGCGATCAGCGCCTTGACGATGGGTGAATCGTCTGATGTGCGGTACAGGGTTTGCTTGATCGCGATGACATCGGGGTCATGGGCGGCCTGGGTCAGAAATTGCGCCACCACGTCGAAACTTTCATAGGGATGGTGGACTAGGATATCCTTGGCCCGGATTGCGGCCAGGCAATCGCCGCCTAACTCGCGAATTCGTTCGGGAAAGCGCGGGTTATAGGGTTCGAATTTCAGATCGGGCCGCTCATCAACGATCAATTGGTCCACATTAACCAGGCCCAGGGCGCCTTGCACCTCCAATACTTCCGCCGGCCCCACGGCCAGATTTCGCGCCACGAAACGGCGCAAATCATCGGGCATGGCGGCATCAACCCTCAGGCTTATGACACTGCCGCGGCGGCGGCGCTTCAACGCGGTCTGGAAAAAGCGGACCAGATCTTCTGCCTCTTCCTCCACTTCAATTTCACTGTCGCGAATGACCCTGAACAGGCCCCGTCCCTGGGTGGTATAGCCGGGGAAGAGTTGATTCAGGAATAAACCCACCAGGTTCTCTAAACTGATAAACCGGATCGCCTCGCCCGGCAGGCGGATGAAACGGTCAACCAGATGTGGCAAAGGCACCAAGGCGTTCATGAAGGTATCGTCCGCATCGCGGCGAAGTTGTAAAACCATGGCAAGACCAAGGTTTTGAATAAAGGGAAACGGATGCGCCGGGTCGATGGCCAAGGGGGTCAGCACGGGAAAGATGCGCTGTAAAAAATGCAGGGCCAGGAAATCCTGTTCGTCCTCTAATAACTGTTCTGGCGTGACCAGGGTTATCCCCTCCACGGCTAGTTCAGCGATCAACTCCATCCAATAGCGGGCCTGCTCCGCCATGATCCAGCCGGCCAGTTCACTAATAGCGGCAAGTTGCTGCGCCGGTGTACGGCCATCGTCGCTGACCTGATCGATGCCAGCGCGCATTTGGCCATGTAAGCCTGCCACGCGGACCATGTAGAATTCATCCAGGTTGGTAGCGGAAATAGATAAAAACCGCAATCGTTCCAGCAACGGGTGATTGGAATTGCGCGCTTCTTCCATGACCCGTTGATTGAAGGCCAACCACGACAGTTCACGATTAATATAACGGTCGCCGGGCTCGGACGGTTCAGCTGGAACCACAATCGCGCCATCATCCTTGCGTTCGGCCTGGGCCATCTATCAATTCTCCCTGCCGGTGTATAGGATGCTAGTTCACCCGGGTCCAAACTTGCGTTTTGCCGAACAACGGCAGCCCAACATAACCACGAACCTTTAAAGTATTACTATCCAGAAAAGTTATGGTGCAGGAATAAACCTCGCCATCTTCCGGGTTATAAATGCTGCCATTTTCCCAGACGTCGGCTTCGTCGCCGGTCGTAAAATTGACCAGCAGAGGCAACCCGAGGATGCGACGGCTCCGCAACGCAGTGTCGGGATTATTAGCGTCGTGTCTTGGCTGACCCTTTTCATCTAAGGGTTCCTTCAACCAGATAATACTGCCGCATAATTTTTCACCGCATGACGTAATCGCGACATGGGACTTACCCTCTTCCGTCGCCCAGGTGCCAATAATTTTATCTGCCGTAGCGGATCCAAAAGGCAACATCGTGGTCAGCAATACCACCAGTATCATTTGCCATCGCGGCATACCAATCCCTCCTACTGTTTCCCGGTTCGCCACATCGTCCCTAAAAATGCGCCGCCGTCCAGCATGATCTGCTGGCCAGTCATAAAGCCCGTGTGAACACTACACATGAAGGCGCAGGTGGCGCCAAATTTACCGACCGTGCCAAAGCGGCTGGCCGGATTGTTGGCGGCGGCCATTGCCGTCATTTCCGCCAGCCCCTTGCCGATTGCCTCGGCCTGGTGGGCAAGATTGCCGCGCAAGCGGTCCGTATCGAACGGTCCGGGTAACAAATTGTTGATTGTGACGTTAGGGCCGATGGTCTTGCGGGATAATCCCGCAACAAAGCCCGTCAAACCACACCGCGCGCCGTTCGACAAACACAACTCGTCAGTTGGGCTGCGCACCGAGGCGGACGGGATGTTGACTATTCGACCAAAGCCACGTTCCAGCATGCCATCCACGGTCGCCTTGATCATTTAAATTGGGCTCAGCATGTTTGCATTGACCGCCTTCTACCAGTCTTCCAGGGGGAAATCACGAAAATTACCCGCCGGCGGTCCACCCGCATTGTTGATCAGAATATCAGGCGCGGGACAGGCCGCCAACAATTTGGCCCGGCCTTCCACCGTGGTTACATCGCAGACAATGCTTCTGACGGTGACGCCTGTTTCCGTACGGATTTCCTCAGCTGTTGCGGCCAAAGCGTCTGCGCCACGAGCGCTGATGGTGATGGCTACACCTTCCCGCGCCAGGGCCAAGGCGTTACCTTTTCGCAGGCCTTTTGACGCGGCGCAAACGATCGCCGATTTTCCGGCAATACCCATTTCCATGATCTAATCCTCCATAAATATGAAGTCGGTATTACCTGTTAGATAGCCCTGATCGCCGCACGGGCCAAAGGCACTGTAATAGGCCGCTGGCCCGACAGTGAGGTCCGATCTAGGTCAATGACCGCCGCCGCCGCCGCCCCGAAGGAACGCTCTATCCGGCTTGCCACATAGGATAGCACGCCAGGGCCAACGAGCACCTGGCGGTCGGCGAACATTTTTGCCATGACAGCCACTAGCAATTCATCGTCGGGCAGCTGAATACCCACCGTGGGTGCGGCCATCAGGCGGGAACGCAGATCCGCTAACGGTACTTGCCATTGCCGTGGCGGCCGCCGGGCCGTGAGCAACAGGTAACCACCTTGTTCCCGCAAAAGGTTATAGAGGTGTAATAACGGCTCCATCGCCATAATCGTCCCCTGGGGGGTCACGGCGTCATCCAAGGCCACGGCGCCGTGCGCCGCCAGTTCAAGAACGGAGGCGTCGTTCAGTTGCTCCAAGGCTATGCGCCGCGCGTTGGTCCGCATGCACCAAAGATGCAGCAAATGGCTTTTGCCACAGCCCTTGGGGCCATACAGGCAAAGGGCATGGCCCGGCCAATCGGGCCACTGTTCCAGCCAGGCAACAGCGTCGGCGTTGCTGCCCGTAACCAGAAAATTGGCACGCCCCTGGGCCTGTCGCACGGAAAGGTCCAATATTAATTGATCGGCGGCAGTCACGGGCCCGGCCCTTTGGGAGGTGGTCCGCCCAGGCCCAGATAGAGACGGCTGCCGAGATACATCTTTAAGGAAAACCGCACCATGACGCCAATCGCAGCCGCGGCAGGCACGGCGATCAGAACGCCGACAAAACCGAACGAGGCGCCGCCCGCCAAAAGGGCGAACATCACCCACACCGGATGCAGGCCAATGCGGTCGCCCAACAGGCGCGGGGTCAGAAAATAGCCCTCCATCACCTGGCCGACCACGAACACGGCGGCGATGATCCCGATGCGTAAATAGTCCCCATCGGGCAAAAACTGGGTTAGCGCCGTTAGCATGGAAAGCACCAACCCCAACGAAGCGCCGACGAAGGGCACGAATGAGACCAGACCGCTGAAGATGCCGATGATCAATCCGAATTCCAAACCGGTGAAGGTCAGGGACAATGCATAGAAACTGGCCAGGATCAAACAGACCGTACCCTGGCCGCGAATGAAACCAGCCATCACGCGATCAATATCGGATAATAACCCACGGACCGTTTCAGCATGTTGCCGGGGTAGCCATTTATTCAAGGCGGCAATTAGGTGATCAAAATCACGCAGCAGATAGAAGACCACCACGGGGGTAATCACCAGCAGGGACAAAATATTGAACACGGCCAGGCCGCTGCTCCAGGCTTGGCGCAAAAGGTTGAAACCGGAGCCCACGATATCGCTGGTAATTTCCTTCATGGCGTTACCGGCGGAGGCATTGACGTCGACCCCGATCCGGGCGCCCAGATCAGTTATCAGAGGCAACGTGGTTTCGCGCAGGCTGGCGAGATATCCCGGCAGGCGGTCGGAAAATCCGAGTATTTGTGACTGCAGGACCGGCACCAATAACAAGACCGCCAGAACTATCAGGATGAAGAAAGACACGACAACGATGCCAGCTGACAGGCTGCGCGACAGGCCGCACGCCTCCAACTTGTCGGTCGGGGGATCCAGGAAATAAGCCACCACCATGCCGGCCACGAAGGGCAGCAGGATAGAGCTCAGCAACCAGACCATGGCAATCAGCGCCACCAGTGCAATCAGCCAGTACTTTGCCTGCTGCTGGACACTCACGGCTTTTGCTCGATTCTATTCATGCGCCGCCACCAATCGATTAGATATTGCGCGCCCGAGGTGACGGTCGTAAAGGCCGCCGCCACGATAAGAATTTGTATATAGGTCGCGATCACTTCAAGGGTAAAGGCAAGAGAGGCAATTACAAGTGCCGCCAGGACAATCTGCGTTGCCGTATTAATTTTGGAAAGCAGAAACGGCTTCGGCTCAAGCGGCTGGTTAAAGGCAGACATCAGGAATATGCCACCAGCGATCAGAATATCCCGGGATACCACCAGAATTACCAGCCACAGTGGTAGATATTCCTGCGCGCCAAGCAGGATGAAAATGGAAACCAACAGGGCCTTGTCTGCAATGGGGTCAAGATACTGGCCCAATCGGGAATGCATGCCAAAACGCTTGGCGATAATACCATCGATCGCGTCAGACAGGCCGGCGAGGCAAAACACCAGCAGGGCCAGACGCCACTGATCTATCAGGATCAGCCAGACGGTGAAGGGCACCGATAAAAGACGGGCCAACGATATCATGTTGGGCAGGGTCATTCCGCCTTCGCCCCCAATTTATCCGCCAGACGCAAAATCCAGAACCCATCGACCAGGGAAAGCTGCAAATCAGCCTGGGCCAATGAAATAACCAGACTGTCCGCATCGCCAAGATAATCTATCACCACCTGCGCGTCCTGGCGCGAGATGCCCTGCAACTTTATGGACCGCACCATGGCGGAGGCGTTCAGGCGTTGCCGTATGGATAGCCAATCCGCCAATCCAGATAGCGGCACCTGGGCGCTAAGGTTGGTGTCTACACCAAAGGATAATTGGGTTCGGCGCTTCCATTGCTCCAACTGATCCATAGCTACGCGCTGGGCCAGACGTTCCATGGCGTCGTCCAGATCGTCGCCGACCTTGACGTTATAGTCCAGCACCTCTGTACTTTTACCGCGGCGGGTAAGGCGCAATAGATTGACCTGTATTCGGGGAACGCCGCCGGCCGCCAAATTAATATTCAGGGCCGCATGCACCACCAATACATTATCCACGCCGTAGCGACGGGCAATGGCCCGTAATGGCTCTTCGTCGCCCGCTAATGCTGCTTTTGCAACAATAGTGGTGATATCCTTGCGATCGCCTGCGGGCAACAATAACGGCAACAGTGAATTGGTGGGCAAATTTAACCGCCCCCAGGCCCGGCGCCAAATATTGCTATCTTCGAACAGCGATAAAACCGCGCCTTTTTCTAGCACCGGCAGGACCAGGATTGGTTTGGCACGGGTTTCAGAAAAGCTGAACCCAGCGCCACGCAATAATAAGTCGCGTATGGCGGAGCGGTGAAAACGCACCGTCAATTGCGCCAGATACCGCACCGCGGAGGTCTTTTCCCCGGATATCTGCATCGCGGCAACCAATTGCGCGATAGCCTTGTCACCGGGCTTGGGCAATCTGGCATGGTCCGTACGCAGGGTAATACGCTGCAGAACATGCGCCAGGGCACGCTGCTGTCCGTCCCGCAGCGCCCGATGGCGTGCCGCGAGGGCCGATTCGGCCGTGGCGTCCACCGCCAATCCCCTGGCCGTAAAAACACTATCCAGGTCAGATTCTGTGGCCTTGATCCCCGAAAGCGCGCCGACCGCCGTCCCACCTTCGGCCACAGCCGGACCCGGGCCGGAGATACAGGCGAAAAACAAAATACAAAATGTGCGATGCCACATTACAAGCTCGATCAGATGCAGTATCTTCGCCGCTATTACCACGGCATTGAATGCAGCAATATAGCCGAAGCATATCCCACGTGGATATGCTCAGATCCTTTAGAGAAGAGCAATTTTTCCAATTACTTCGAATTGCGGAGCGATTCTCATTAATTCGGAACTGTTCTAGCGGGGGCGTCATCAAAAACTACACCTACAAAGATGCTGGCGTGGATATCGATGCGGGAGAATGCCTAGTCGATGCCATTAAGCCTTTGGCCGCTTCGACCCGGCGCCCCGGTGCGGATGCTGCGCTGGGCGGCTTTTCCGGTCTGTTTGATTTGCGGGCGGCAGGATATCAAGACCCCCTACTGCTGGCTGCCACCGATGGTGTTGGCACCAAGCTAAAGGTCGCCATCACGGCCGACTGTCATGACTATGTGGGTATCGATCTGGTGGCCATGTGCGTCAATGACTTGGTCGTGCAGGGGGCCGAACCATTGCTGTTCCTGGATTATTATGCCACGGGCAAGCTGTCCGTGGACGCTGCCACGGCCATTGTCACCGGCATTGCCGCCGGCTGCCGCCAGGCCGGTTGTGCCTTGATCGGCGGCGAAACGGCCGAAATGGCCGGCATGTACAGGGAGGGCGATTATGATCTGGCTGGCTTTGCCGTGGGCGCGGTCGAACGTAATGGCCTGCTGGACTCCAGCGCAATCGCGCCTGGCGATGTGATGCTGGGTCTAGCCTCCAGCGGTTTGCACGCCAATGGCTTTTCCCTAGTCCGTCGCCTGATCGACGATGGCGGCCATGATTACACAGCCCCTGCCCCGTTTTCACCGGATGCAAGCCTGGCCGAGGTGCTGTTACGGCCCACCAGGATTTATGTGGCATCCTGCTTGGCGGTCCATCGCGCCGGCTTAATCAAAGGGTTGAGCCATATTACCGGTGGCGGTTTAATTGAAAATCCGCCGCGTGTATTGCCCAATGATACCCTGGCTCGCATTAACGGCAAGGCCTGGCCCATGCCGCCGTTGTTCAAATGGCTGGCCCAATTAGGTGGGATTGACGCCCTCGAGATGGCCCGCACCTTCAATTGCGGCCTGGGCATGATCGCCATTGTCGCACCCGAAGACGCCACCGCCGCGACTAAGCTGTTCCAGGCGGGGGGCGAAACCGTCTGGCCCATTGGCGTCATCGAGATGAGTGGCGGCCCGGCGCGGGTCGAGGTGGGCAGTTTGGAATTTTGACATGGCTGGTTATAAGATTGCCATTCTAATTTCCGGGCGGGGCAGCAATATGGCCGCGCTGATCGAGGCTTGTCAGACGGAAGGCTTCCCGGCGAAAGTGGCCCTGGTGCTGTCGAATAGGCCCAATGCTCCAGGCCTGACCCTGGCCCAGGCAGCCAAAATTCCAACCCGGATCATCCAACATGGCGAATTCGAGAGCCGCGAGGCGTTCGATGCGGTCATGACGGAGGCTTTAACGGATGCCGGCGTGCGTCTGATCTGTCTAGCCGGGTTCATGCGCCTACTCAGCGCCGAATTCTGTCAACACTGGCGCGATAGCATAATTAATATTCACCCCTCGCTGCTGCCGGCATTCAAAGGACTGCGCGTGCATGAAAGAATGTTGGACGCCGGTGTGCAGATCGCTGGTTGCACAGTCCATTATGTCCGTCCGGCCATGGATGAAGGGCCAATTCTGGTGCAGGCTGCCGTGCCCATCGCCGCCGATGATACGCCGGATAGCCTGGCCGCGCGGATCCTGGAGCAGGAGCATCTCATTTATCCCATGGCGGTCCGCATGATTGCCGAGGGGCGGGCCAGGCCAGCGGGTGGCATGGTTGCCATCAAAAATTATAATTTGCCGGCGCAATCGTTGATCAATCCACCGTTGGCATAATTCCGGCCTGCCGGCTTTCTGAAGTCTGCAAAATTTGGCAGTATTCATCGTAACTT
>CAUZBE010000066.1:0-10565 GCA_963577885.1 Alphaproteobacteria bacterium | reverse complement strand
AAAATTCAGGTCAATAGCTTTTTCAGCGAGGATGGCAAGCTATTGCCACTGCGGTCCTGGCCGGCAAAGGATGCGCCCAGTGCGGTGCTGGTGGCCCTGCATGGTTTCAACATGTACAGCGGCTATTTCGATGAACCGGCAGTATGGTGGGCTGGGCACGGCATCACCACTTACGCCTATGACCAGCGCGGCTTTGGCTCGGCGCCACAAGCGGGTATCTGGGGCGGCGACAGCGCTATGGCCGCCGACGCCAGGGCTTTTCTGACACTCGTGGCACTGCGCCACCCCGATCTGCCTATTTATTTGTTAGGTGACAGCATGGGCGCCGCGGTCGCGGTGTTGGCCATGAGTCGACCAGACGACGGCTCGGCGGCGGCAAAGATCGCCGGCGTCATTCTGGTGGCACCCGGTCTGTGGGGCGGCCGGTCCATGCATCCCATGCTGCGCCTTGCGCTTTGGCTGTCGGCCCATATCATGCCCTGGAATACAGCCACAGGCAGCGGGCTGAGACGCCGAGCCTCGGACAATACGACCATGCTGCAGGCCCTGGGTCGCGATCCATTAGTTATCCACCATACACGCATCGATGCGGTTTATGGCGTCACTAATTTAATGGGCCTCGCCTATGACGCCGTGCCGGATCTGAAACGGCCGACCTTGGTGCTGTATGGGACGCGAGATGAAATCGTCCCGTCCGACCCGGTGCGCCAAACCGTTGCCCGCCTGCCCATGCCGCCAAAATCCGCCCTTTACCCCGAAGGCTGGCACATGTTGTTGCAGGATCTGCAAGCCAAGGTGGTCTGGGCTGATATTGCCAGTTGGATCCATGATCCCACCGCACCGCTGCCGTCCGGGGCCCCAAGATTGGATCAACTAAAGCAGTAAGTGCTTATTACCGCCAATACGCTAACACCTAATTTTTTGACAGGCGAATGGTGGGAGACCCATTTAATGACGCACTTTTTGGTAACCGATGACAAACCGGACGGCCCCACCCTGGAAGGTATCCTGGCGATGGTACGGGGTGATTGGATCAAACGGGCCGCACACATCGTTGATGACGACCGCTACAAAACCCGCAAGGTGCGAGCCAACAACGTCCAGATCATGCCCATGTTGGCCGAATGCATTGCCTTAGCCGAGGAAAACAACGCCATGTTGACCAAAGCCTTCGGTCCCAGCCGCAAAGGCGAGCCGAGTATTGGCGTTGCCTGATCTGCAAACGAATTTAGCGATGGATATTGGCCATTTCGATCAGCCATCGTAAACTCCGCTAACCACATCACGTGGAATTGGGGATTGCGGGTGCATCATGGCTGATCTCATCGAAAAATTGCGCGGCGTCGTCGGCGACAAGGGATTGATTCTAAAAAAGGATTTGTCGGGTCGGAGCGCCGGCTATCTCAATCCCGATAAAACTCTCGTGGCCAAAATGTTGGTTCGACCAACCACGACCGAGGAAGTCTCCGAGGTTCTCAAACTATGTAACGAGGCCGGCCAGCCGGTGGTCTGTCAGGGCGGTTTGACCGGTCTAGTCGACGGCAATACCGCCTTGCCGGACGAGATTATTCTCAGCCTGGAGAGGATGCGCACGATCGAGGAGATTGACCCGGCCTCGTCCTCCATGACCGTACAGGCCGGCGTGACCCTGCAAACCGTACAGGAAGCTGCCGATGAAGCTGGTTTCTTCTTTCCCCTGGATCTTGGCGGGCGTGGCTCGGCCACCCTGGGCGGCAATATTTCCACCAACGCAGGGGGCAACCGGGTCGTGCGCTATGGCATGGCGCGAGATATGGTTCTTGGCCTGGAAGCCGTGCAGGCCGACGGCACCGTGTTGAGCTCACTTGGCAAAATCATCAAGGACAACGCCGGCTATAACTTAAAACACATGTTCATTGGCAGTGAAGGCACCCTGGGCGTCGTCACGCGGCTGGTGCTGCGCCTGCGGCCCAAGCCAGCCAGCCAGCAGACCGCCTATCTGGCCCTAGATGAATTCGAAAAGCTGCCCCAGTTACTGAATTTTTGCAGCAGCCGCTCCGGCGGTGGCCTCTCGGCCTTCGAAGTGATGTGGCGGGATTATTACGAGCTGGTGCTGGCCACGCCCGGCGCGGCCCAGCCGTTGCCGGCGGACTATCCCTACTATGTCCTGATGGAAGTCATGGGTGGCGATGCGGCAGGTGATGGTGACCGGTTCGAGTCGATGTTGGCCGAAGCCATGGAAAATGGCCTTCTGGTTGATGCCGTGATTGCCAAATCCGAAGGCGAACGCCTGGCCATGTGGGCCCTGCGTGACGATGTGGAAAGCCTCGACCGCTGGGGCCCGCGGGTTGGCTTTGATGTGGGTCTGTCCATCGCCACCATGCCCGACTATCTGGAAGAGATCGATGCACCCATCGTTGCCCAGTGGCCCGAACGCCGCCGCGCCGTATTCGGCCATTTGGGCGACGGCAACCTGCATATCGTCTATGCGGTAGGCGAAAACGGCGCCAACGTGAAAAAGATCATAGACGATGCGGTTTACCTTCCCCTGGCCAGCCGGGGCGGATCAATCTCAGCCGAACATGGAATCGGCCTGTACAAAAAGGATTATCTGGAAGTGTCGCGCAGCGCGGCGGAAATCTCCCTGATGAGGCAATTGAAGACGATGATGGACCCTAACAACATTCTAAATCCCGGGAAAATTTTATAGGACCGTGGGCTTGGGGTCCGGCCAATGAGCCGCTATTCGTTTGCGAACCTGGTACGCCACGGCTTGACTGGCCACCGGAACTGGCAACTTGCGTGGCGGGACCCCGAACCAAAATCCGAATATGACGCAGTCATTGGCGGCGGCGGCCATGGTCTGGCCAGCGCCTACTACCTGGCCAAGAACCATGGTTTGAACAACGTCGCGGTGCTAGAAAAGGCCTGGCCGATGGCACGCATATCGATATCTATGTGGCGCGCGGTTAGGGTCGGTTCATCCACGCTTGGCTGCAGGATGCGGCCCCGCCTTCCTGACTATTCCTCGGGAAGGGCGAAATGGTGCATGGGCCGGAGTCTGGAAAATCGGGGGATGTCGTCGCCGCTGGTATCAGCGGCGTAATCGGCCATGTTGTCCGTGCAGATCCGCATCATCAGGGTCAGGCCGGTGGGTTGATCAGGGCTGCCGGCGGCGATGGTGATGGTGTCGGCACCGCCGCGGCGAAAGGACATGGTCGAGCCGCAAATGCCATAAAAGCCCCGCTCGACCAATTCAGAACTTCGGCACCAGTTCAATTCTCCGCCGTCATCGGAAATAGTCACATGGGCCAGGCAGGCGCCGACGGCATACTAGACGATGCCCGTTATGCGCCAGCAGCTTTCACAATGGCATTCCACCACTTGCCGCACGGGCCCAGTAATATCATACCGGACCCGGCCACAATGACATTAACCCCTATAGTCTGCTGACATAGTTACTCCGCCGCGACGACGGTTTCTCCTAATAGGCTACCCACATAGAAACCGCGGGTCTTCAAATTGTTGAAAAACACCTCTTCAAAGCTAGGCGCGACAGAGCCGATGACAATATCGTCCGCCAACAGGGCATCGGACCAGGCCGCTATCAACGGAAAGTCCGCCAGGATGCCCGTCTGCACGAATTGTTCGACCAGAGCCAGGCGTTGCAAGAACGGCGCATAGGCCGCATCCACCAGGCACAATTTAGGACCGTTGAAATACGGTCCGTCATTGCCCCGTTCTTTGGCGATGGCGTCTTCCAGCTTCTGCAGGAACTGTGGCGCCCCGGCCAATTTCTCGTCAAATTCTTCCCGGGTCTTGGTGTAGTAAATATTTATGCCCTTGGAAAAATCCGGCACGAAGTCGGTCCAGGCCCGGTTGCGGGCCCGTTTGAACTCATTTTCCGGATGGACCCTCGGCGCCACCACGTCATCGAGGAATTCCGCGATAGCGTTAGATTCAAACAGCGGATCCTCGTCCACCGCCAACACGGGCACCTTGCCGTGGGGCGAAATTTTTAGGAACCAATCGGGTTTTTCCGCCAGGTTAATATATGTGGTTTCGAATTCGACCTCTTTCGCACGCAAAAGAATCACGGCGCGCTGTACCCACGGTCAAGTAATCGAGCTGATCAGATGATATTTATCGGTCATATCAGGCATATCCCCAAAGGCTGATGTTAATAGGTCGACCTTACAATACGGCCTTGGCGGCAACCCGTCAAAACTTCCGCGCGCCGCGACAGGCAGGTTCCAAGGCAAATATTCTGGTATCGTGATCATGATCACGCAAGGTGACATTGCCGAGGGCCTCCGCTGTACGGCCATGGTCTGATGGTGCGCGATATTCAGTCCCACCTTGAAGAACTTTACGGCCTTAAGGCCTCCCCAGACCTGATCAGCCGCGTGACGGCTGCGGTGCTGGACGAGGTTTGAAAGTGGCAATCGCGGGCGCTGGAACAGCTCTATCCGATCATCATCTTGCCATTTCGTCTTCGAATACTGGCCATATGCATTCTCCCGCTGTGATCTAGCTGTGACGGGTTAAATTCGTAGGATTTTCGCAGGGCCAAATTACCTGTAACAAATTGATATCGTTACGGTAATATGGTGGGCGCACGTGGATTCGAACCACGGACCTCTGCGATGTGAACACAGCGCTCTAACCAACTGAGCTATGCGCCCCTGGCGGCCTATCTCAGCTGCCGGGCGGCTTGGATTTAGTCTGGAGCGCGGCCCTTGTCAAGCGAGGCTGGCGAGCGCGGGCAGCAATTGATCAAAATGATCGATCAAGGCGTCCGCGCCCAGTTCCCGCACCGGCACCGTGGTATAGCCGAAAGTCACCAGCACGACCGGCAAACCGGCGTTACGGGCGGCGTTCAGGTCGTTGGCGCTGTCGCCGATCATCACCGCGCGGTCCGCCGGCACGCCAATCGCGTCTAATGTACCCAGGATGTGGCCGGCGTCCGGTTTGCGCACCGCCAGGCTGTCGCCGCCCAGCACCGCATCAAACAAGGGCGCCATGCCCAGCTGCGCGAACAGGCGGTTGGACAGGGCATGCGGCTTGTTGGTACAGACAGCCAGTTTCAGGCCCGCCGCACGCAATTCATCCAGCGCCGCCAAGACGCCAGGGAAGGCATAGCTGCCGTCGGCCACATGGTCCCAATAAAAATCGAGCAGGACATTGAACCATTGCTCGATTTCCTCATCGCTGGGGCTTTGCCCGGTAGTTTCCAGCCCAAGGCGCAGCATGACCCGGGCGCCGTCGCCGATCATATGGCGCACTTGATCCAGCTGCACACCCTCCCGGCCCGCCTGGGCCAGGGTGTGGTTGAGGGCGGCGCACAGATCAGGCGCGGTCTCTATCAAGGTACCGTCCAAGTCGAAGATGACGGCGTCGAAACGTTCGCGGTAGGGCATATTTATATCTACATCCAAATCCAAATGATCAAGGGCACGGAAACAGCGATGATGATCGCCTCTAACGGCAGGCCGACCCGCCAATAGTCAGCGAACCGGTAACCGCCCGGACCCAATATCAGCGTATTGCACTGATGGCCAATGGGTGTAAGGAAGGCGCAGGACGCGCCAATCGCCACGGCCATCAGGAACGCATCCGGGTTGCTGCCCAGACCCAGGGCGATACCCACCGAAATGGGCGCCATGACCACCGCCGTGGCGGCATTATTCATGACGTCGGACAGCGTCATGGTCACGATCAGGACAAAGGCCAGAATCGCCCAGACGGGCAGCGCCCCGGCTAACCCCACCAGACTATTGGCCAACAACGCCGCCGTGCCCGTACTCTCCAACGCGCCGCCCACCGGGATCATGCCGCCCAACAGCACGATCACCGGCCAATCGATGGCCTCGTACATTTCCCGCAGGTTCAGAAAATCAAACAGGACCATAGCCACGGCGGCGGCGGTGAGGGCGACCGCTGCCGGCAGCAGGCCAAAGCCGGAGGCGGCTAGGGCGGTGGCAAAGATACCCAGGCCCGCCAACACTCTGGGGTTTTGCCCTAGGCGCAGATCCCGACGCATCAATGGCAGGCAGCCCAGGCGCGACAGGGTATCGGGCATGGCGCCGCTGGCACCCTGCAACAACAGGACATCGCCGGCCCGCATGACCACCCTATCCAGGCGGCTGCGCACCCGTTGCCCCTGCCGGGCGATGGCCAAAAGGTTCAGGCCGTGGCGGTTGCGCAGGTTGGCAGTGCGGGCGCTGCGCCCGGCCAGGTTCGACCTGGCGGTTATTACCGCCTCAATCAAGGCGACATCGTCCGACGCCAGATGTTCGGCGGACAATGCCTCATCGCCCACCAGTTCCAGGCCGGCGACTTCGATAAAGTTTTTCAAATCGGTAGGATCGGCTCGCAACACCAGAATATCGCCGGGCTGCAAATTGGTCCGCCGGCTAGGCGCCGGGCGGCGCTCCTCGCCCCGGATTAGAGCTGTTACCAGCACGTCGAGCTCTTCCAACTCGGGCAGACTGGCGATGGAACTTCCCACCAGGGCCGAGCCGTCGCGCAAACGAGCCTCGGTCATGTAGTCGCGGATTTGGAAAATCTCGTCCGGACTGGGCCGGCCCTGACGCTGCCGGGGGATCAGACGCCAGCCGAACAACACCAGATAAACCACGCCCAATACGGCGATGATCCCGCCCACCGGTGTAAAATCAAACATATTGAAAGGCTGCGCGAAGGCATCGGCGCGATATTGCGCGATGATCACGTTCGGCGGCGTCCCGATCATGGTGCTTAAACCGCCCAAAATGGCGCCAAAGCTCAATGGCATCAGCAGGGCGGCGGGGGAGCGGCTCTGTTTGCCCGCCGATTCCAGGGCTACCGGCATCAGAATGGCCAAAGCGCCAACGTTGTTCATGAAGGCAGAACAAAAACCGCACGTGGCGGTCAATGCGGCCAGATGTAGATGTGGCCGATCAATCAACGGCAAAAGCCAGCCGGCAATCATATCCACCACACCGGCGTTGCGCAGGCCACGACTGGCGATCAGCACCGCCATCACCGTAATGACGGCGGGATGGCCAAAACCAGCGAAGACCCGCTCCGCCGGCACCAAGCCGGCGATAGCCGTAGCCAACAACGCCAACAGGGCCACCAGATCATAACGCGGCCGACCCCAAATAAATAACACCACCGCGCCAACTAGAATGGTGGTAATGGCGATTTGCTCATAATTCATTCTGTCTGCCTTTTTTGCGTCATTAAGGTAATTCAGAATGCTCAAATACAAAGCTGCATTGAAAGATACTGTAAAGGAAATTGAATTGGCCTGCCGTTTACCTTGTGGCAACCTTCCGGCGCTATAGAATAGAAGAAGAAGTCTTCAACAAAACAAAGCCTAGCCGAAATGAGCAAACACCAAATCGCAGCCGTCGCGCTGGCCGCCGGCCAAGGAACCCGGATGATGTCGAAAAAGCCGAAGGTTCTGCATCCCATCGCCGGGCGACCCATGTTGGCGCAGTTGCTGGCCACCGTAGATGCCCTCGGCGAGGAAATTAGCGTGGAACGGCGGATCGTGGTGGTTTCGCCGGGAAATGGCGAGGCCATACAGGCCGCGGTGCCGGGCATCGAACTGGCAGTGCAGGACCCCCCCCTTGGCACCGGTCATGCGGTGATGGCGACGGGGGAACAGCTGTCAGGATTTTCCGGTGACGTCCTGGTTCTGTTCGCGGATTCGCCCCTGGTTTCGGTGGAAACCCTCGGCGCCATGCTGGCGGCCCGGCGAGGGGCGTCGGACCCGGCCGTCGTAGTCATGGGCTTTCGGCCGCAAGATAGCGCGGAATACGCGCGCCTGATCCTGGATGATCGCGGCAATCTCCAGCGAATCGTCGAACATCGCGACGCCAGCGAGGCCGAGCGCGAAATCGATCTGTGTAATTCCGGCTTCATGGCCATCGACGGCGCCATCCTTGCGCAGCTGCTGGACGGCGTCGGCAATGACAACGCCAAGGGCGAGTATTACCTAACCAAGATCGTCGAGATCGCCAACCGCATGGGCCGGCGCTGCGCCGTGGTCGAGGCCGGCGAGATTGAGGCCTGGGGCGTCAATTCCCGGGATCAACTAGCCCAAGCCGAAGCGGTGATGCAAAATCGCCTGCGCCATGCGGCGATGGCGGCGGGGGCCACGTTGCTGGATCCTGACAGCGTCTATTTTTGCCACGACACAATCTTGGGCCAGGATGTCACCATCGCCCCGAATGTCTTTTTTGGCCCCGGCGTGTGGATCGGTGATGACGTCGTGATCCATGCCTTCTGCCATCTGGAAGGTTGCCAGATCGCGGCTGGTGCCAACATCGGGCCTTTCGCACGCCTGCGCCCGGAAACGGAAATTGGCCAGGGCGCGCGCATCGGCAATTTCGTCGAGGTCAAGAAGGCCCGTATCGAAGACGGCGCCAAGGTCAATCATCTCAGCTATATTGGCGATGCACGTGTGGGCGCCGGCGCCAACATTGGCGCCGGCACCATCACCTGCAATTATGACGGCTTCCTGAAATCCTTCACGGATATCGGCAAGGGCGCCTTCATCGGCTCCAACACCGCCCTTGTGGCACCGGTTTCGGTGGGTGACGGCGCCGTCGTCGGTGCCGGCAGCACGGTGACCGGCGATGTCGCCGCAGATGCCCTGGCCGTGGAACGAGCAGAGCAAATAGAGTGGCCGGGCTGGGCAATTTCCTATCGGAAACGCAAGGCAGCGGAAAAGGCTGCACAAAAGAAATAACTGAAAACTAAAAGGACCTTGGAACATGTGCGGCATTATCGGCATCATCGGCAACAAAGAGGAAGGCAACGTCGCGGCACGGATTGTGGAAGGCCTGAAACGATTGGAATATCGAGGCTATGACAGCGCCGGCATCGCCACCCTGGTCAATGGTCATATCGACCGCCGCAGGGCCGAAGGTAAATTGTTCAATCTGGCCCAGAACCTGATTGACGAACCCTTGGCCGGCGATGTGGGTATCGGGCATACCCGCTGGGCCACCCACGGCGTCCCGAACGAGATCAACGCCCATCCTCATGCCACCTCCAACGTCGCCCTGGTGCATAACGGCATCATTGAGAATTTCAAGGAGTTGAAGGCGGAGTTGCTGGACCGTGGCGCCAATTTCGTCTCGGAAACCGATACGGAAGTCGTCGTCCACCTGATCAGCCAGCATCTGAATGACGGCCTGGACCCGGTAGCGGCGGCCCATACTACCCTGCAGCGCCTGGAAGGCGCCTTTGCGCTGGCGGTGATATTCTCCGGCGAACATGACCTGATGGTGGGCGCGCGGCGCGGCAGCCCGTTGGTGATAGGCTTTGGCAACGGCGAGGTGTTCCTGGGCTCGGATGCCATTGCCCTAGCGCCCTGGACCAACCGGATCTGCTATCTAGACGAGGGTGATTGGGTCGTCCTGCACCGGGATGGCGCGGAAATCTATGATGCCGCCGGCGCCGTCGTGCAACGCGAGATCAAGCTGGCAGCGGCGTCGCTGGGCGATATCTCGAAAGGCAATTACCGCCACTATATGTTAAAGGAGATCTATGAACAGCCGGCCGTCATCGGCGATACCATCCATTCCTTTTTCAATCCCGGCGAACGCTCCATACAGCTGCCCGAACTGCCCTTTAATTTCACCGACGTGCCAAAGCTGTCGATCATCGCCTGCGGCACCTCATCCTACGCAGCCATGGTGGCGAAATACTGGATCGAGGGCATGGCCCGAATCCCGGTAGAAATTGATGTCGCCTCGGAATTCCGCTACCGCAACGCCCCCTTGCCCGAGGGCGGCGTGTCGATCTTCCTTTCCCAGTCCGGCGAGACCATGGATACCCTTGAAGCCCTTAAGCTGTGCAAGCAACAGGGCCAGCGCATTCTGTCTATCGTCAACGTGCCGGACAGTTCCATCGCACGGGAAAGCGAGGTGGTGCTGCAAACCCTGGCCGGGCCCGAGATCGGCG
The DNA here is from genome assembly GCA_963577885.1 of Alphaproteobacteria bacterium. Classification (GTDB taxonomy): domain Bacteria; phylum Pseudomonadota; class Alphaproteobacteria. The sequence goes on along the minus strand of CAUZBE010000066.1, from coordinate 623 downwards.
TCGCGTCGACTAAGGCCTTCACCACGCAGTTGGTCGTCCTGGCCTGTCTAGCCATTACGGCGGCCAAGCAATGCGGCAAGCTGGACGCACAGGCGGAAGCTATCTTGAGCCAGGCGATCACCGAGGTGCCCTCCCGCGCGGTCGAAGTCCTGCACCATGACGATCGTATTCAAGAATTGGCGCAGGACCTTTTTAAGGCACGGGACGCGCTGTACTTGGGCCGGGGCACCAGCTTCCCTATCGCCATGGAAGGAGCGCTGAAGCTGAAGGAAATTTCCTATATTCATGCCGAGGGTTATCCCGCAGGCGAAATGAAACATGGACCCATCGCCCTGATCGATGAACAGGTGCCCGTAATCGTCGTCGCGCCCAAGGATCAATGGTTCGACAAAGTCGCCTCCAACATGCAGGAAGTGGCTGCCCGTGGCGGCAAGGTGGTGTTAATTTCCGATGCCGAAGGTGTCGCCCAGGCGGGCGATGTGGCATGGGCCTCCATCCGGCTGCCTACCGTGCATCCCTTTGTCGCACCGATCCTATATTCCATACCGGTGCAGTTGCTGGCCTATCACATCGCGGTACTGAAAGATACGGATGTGGATCAGCCCCGCAACCTGGCCAAATCC
>CAUZBE010000065.1:0-10808 GCA_963577885.1 Alphaproteobacteria bacterium | reverse complement strand
AAAGTTTCGCGCCTCGACCTTTTCCTGGGCTTTTTCTAATGCCTTGTTGACCCAGGGGTGGATAATCGCCTCACCCTCTTCCAGGCCTAGTTTGCGCAACATCCCATCCATCCGTTCGGATCCGAAGATTCGCATCAGGTCATCTTCCAGGCTCAGAAAAAATTTCGAGGCACCGGGATCACCTTGCCGTCCCGATCGGCCGCGTAACTGATTGTCGATGCGCCGGCTTTCGTGACGTTCGGTACCGATAATGAACAGTCCGCCGGCGGTCAGAACCGCGGCTCTTTCCGCCGCCACCTCGGCTGCGATCTTTTCCGCCTTGGCGGCATCCGTATCGCTGTCCGGAGTCTCTGCCTCCAGCCGCAGGCGCATTTCCAGGTTGCCGCCAAGTTGGATATCCGTGCCTCGCCCAGCCATGTTTGTTGCAATGGTCAGGGCCCCTTTTCGGCCAGCCTGGCCGATGATATACGCCTCTTGTTCATGGTGCCTAGCGTTCAGGACATTGTGCGTGATGCCCCTTTTTGTCAGCAGTTCGGAAAGCACTTCGGATTTCTCTATAGAGACGGTGCCGATCAGGGCCGGTTGGCCTCTTTCCTGGCATTCCCCGATCAATTCGATGATGGCGGCGAATTTTTCCAATTCCGTACGATAGACCTCGTCATCGTGATCCTTGCGGACCATGTCCAGGTTGGTCGGGACATCGACCACGACAAGCTTGTAGATTTCCAGAAATTCGCCGGCTTCCGTCATCGCCGTGCCGGTCATGCCGGCTAATTTGGGGTACAGCCGGAAATAATTTTGGAAGGTGATCGACGCCAGGGTCTGGTTTTCGGGCTGAACCTCTACGCCGTCCTTAGCTTCCAGGGCCTGATGGAGGCCTTCGGAAAAGCGCCGGCCCTCCATGGCCCGGCCGGTAAATTCGTCAATTATGACGATCTTGCCATTCTGCACCATATAGTCCACGTCCAGTAGGAACATATGATGGGCGCGCAGCGCCTGATTGATATGATGCACGACCGAGACATTTTCCATGTCGTAGAGGTTTTCCCCCTTCAACAAACCGATCTCGCGCAGCAATTCCTCGATATGTTCGGCACCTTCTTCCGTGAAATTGACCGTGCGCGCCTTTTCATCTTTTTCGTAGTCGCTTTCCAGCAAATTCGGCATTAGCGCATCAACCTGTTGGTACATGGCGGAGGAATTCTCGGCCTGGCCGGAAATAATCAACGGCGTCCGCGCCTCATCGATCAGGATCGAATCTACTTCGTCGACGATGGCAAAATTGAAGGGCCGTTGCACCATGGCCGTCCGCTCGAACTTCATGTTGTCACGCAGATAGTCGAACCCGAATTCGTTGTTGGTGCCATAGGTCACATCGCAGGCATAGGCGGCGCGGCGCTCGTCATCGTCCAAGCCATGGACAATGCAGCCCGTGGTCAGGCCCAGTTGGGCGTAAACCACGCCCATCCAATTCGCGTCGCGTTGGGCTAGATAGTCGTTGACGGTAACCACATGGGCGCCCTTGCTTGTCAGGGCATTCAAATAGACGGGTAGGGTCGCAACCAAGGTTTTTCCCTCGCCCGTGCGCATTTCGGCGATCATGCCTTCGTGCAGCACTATGCCGCCTATCAATTGAACGTCGAAATGGCGCTGGCCCAGGGACCGCTTGGCCGCCTCGCGCACGGCGGCAAAGGCTTCCGCCAGGATATCGTCCAGGCTCTCTCCGGCAGCCACGCGCTGGCTGAATTCGCTGGTTTTGCCGCGCAATGCGCCGTCTGATAAATCCTCGAAGCTTGCCTCAAGCGCATTGACCGCCTGGACCGGCTGGGTAAACTGCTTGAGGAAGCGCTCATTGGACGAGCCGAACAGGCGCTTAGCGATACCGCCTAGAATAGCCATCAAAAATCCCTAAAATATCCCGAATACACGACAATGCCCGCCACCTGCCGTACATTAAAGACGTAGGTCACCGTGCAACCACTGAGACATAAGGGCCGCTCGTCCCCCTGTCAACGGAGCCCGGTACCCTTGCCGCACCGCGCCGACCGGGGCCGTTTCCTCGTAACCCCAACAATTGTATGCAACATTTAGATCTTAACGTCTTGTGTGCGCGGGCCCAATAATCGATATTGGGCGGCGCCGGATGCAACAACGAAAGAATACGTCCTAAACTGTTTAAAAATACTACAAAAACTGCAAAAGAAAGCCTTTTATCCATGAGCAAAGTCTACTTCGCGCTATTGGGCGCCGGCCTGATGGCCGTCACCTTGCTGCAATTTTCGCCGCTACAGGCCCAAACCAAGAACGTGGATGGGACGGTGCCCGACGACCGGGTCGTGGCTACCGTCAAGGGCAGCAAGGTCTTGTTCCGCGATGTGCGCCTAGCCTACGAGAACCTGCCGCAGCAATACCGTGGCTTGCCGTTGACCCAGCTATATCAGCCCTTGGTGCAGCAATTGGTGGAACGGCGCCTGGTCCTGCTGGCCGCGGAGTTGGATAATCTAGCCGATAAACCGAAGGTCGCCAGCCGAATCGCCCAGGCCCGGGAGCGGATCCTGGAACAAGCTTATGTTGCCGACAAAGTCGCCTCCGTCGCCACCGAAGACACATTAAAAGCCCGTTATGAAGCGGAAAAGTACACCGCGAAAGGGCCGGACGAGGTGCGCGCCAGCCATATTCTCGTGGAGACCCGGGAAGAAGCGGACGCCATTGTAGCGGAACTGCAAAAGGGTGGCGACTTCGCGGCGATCGCCAAGGAAAAATCAAAAGGTCCCAGTGGCGCCAGGGGGGGCGACTTGGGCTATTTCATGAAAGACAAGATGGTGCCGGAATTCGCCAGCGCCGCCTTTGCCCTGAAGACCGGCGAAATCTCCGCCCCGGTGAAAACCGAGTTTGGCTGGCATGTCATCAAGACGGTGGACCGGCGGCAAGGTCAGGGTCCGTCCTTTGCGGAGCGGGCGCCGGAGCTGCGCCAGGCCTTGGCGCAAACCGTGGTGGCCGATCTTCTGGCGGTACTGGTCAAGGACGCGGATATAAAAATCTTTGAACTGGACGGCAGCCCCGGCAAAATGCCCGCCATTGGCGCGAAAGCCCAATGACGGTTTCGGCCCGGCCCTAATTTAGGTGAACTGATCATGCCGAAAATTACCATTTCACCATTTGCCCCGTCTGGTTTTCCGAAATTGCCACCACTGGCAGGTTTGCGCTTAGGGGCGATGGCGGCCGGCGAACGTTACCGACGGCGGGCGGATCTGACCCTGATGGAATTGGCGCCGGGTAGTACCATCGCAGGTGCCTTCACCCGCTCCACCATGCCCGGCGCGCCGGTGCTATGGAGCCGCAGGCACATCGCCCGGGGCAAAGCCCGGGCGATTGTGATCAACGCGGGAAATGCCAATGTCTTCACGGGCCGCCAGGGTCTGGATGATGTGGCCGCTACCGCTCGTTCCGTGGCAGGGGCGGTAGGCTGTAAACCGGAGGAGGTCATGGTGGCTTCGACCGGAGTAATCGGCGAAACCCTATCGGTGGACCGCCTGTTACGGGCTATGCCCCGCTTGCAGGGCAAATTGAAGGCGCAGGGCTGGCAGGCGGCGGCCAAGGCGATCTGTACCACCGATACCTACCCCAAAGGGGCTACGGCCCAGGGCGAAATAGATGGACAGGTGGTGAGGATCGCCGGCATCGCCAAGGGCAGCGGCATGATCGCACCGGATATGGCGACCATGTTGAGCTTTCTGTTTACCGATGCCAAATTGCCCGCGAATATCCTACAAAAGCTGTTGCAGTGGGCCAATAGCCAATCCTTTAACTGCATTACGGTGGATGGCGATACTTCGACCTCGGATACCGTGCTGCTGGCGGCGACCGGGCAGGGGCCGAAACATGGCAAGGTCACCGCGTACGAGGACAAACGCCTGGCGTCTTTCAAGGCGGCCCTTTTGTCGGTGATGCAGGATCTGGCCAAGCAGGTGGTGCGGGATGGCGAAGGCGCTTCTAAATTCATCACGATCACGGTCTCTGGCGCGGCCTCGGCCCGGGCGGCCCGCCAGATTGCCATGACCATTGCCAATTCGCCCCTGGTAAAGACTGCCATTGCCGGCGAAGACGCCAATTGGGGCCGGATCATCATGGCGGTGGGCCGGGCCGGCGAAAAGGCGGACCGTGACCGTCTGTCCATTCGCATCGGGGGCGTGGTGATCGCCGAGGCGGGCCATCCCCATCCCGAGTACTGCGAGGACCAGGTGGTGCCCCATATGAAGGGCCGGGAGATTGATATCGTCGTCGATGTGGGCGTGGGCCGGGGCAAGGCCACGGTTTGGACCTGTGACCTGACCCACGGCTATATCGCGATCAACGCCGATTACCGTTCCTGATGGCGGCTCTGCCCCTGCTGTTGGTCGCCGCCGCCGCGTTGGTGGATGTCGATGGCCGGGTGCTGGTGCAACAGCGGCCTGAGGGCAAGGCCATGGCCGGCCTTTGGGAATTCCCTGGCGGCAAGGTGGAAGAGGGCGAGAGCCTGGAGCAATCGCTGATCCGGGAGTTGCGGGAAGAGCTGGATATCGACGTGACGGAAGCTTGTCTGGCGCCCTTTACCTTCGCCTCCCATGCTTACGAGAATTTCCGGCTGTTGATGCCGCTGTTCGTCTGCCGTGTCTGGCAAGGGACCTTGCGCCCGCGCGAGGGCCAGGCGATCGAATGGCTGCGCCCCATGCGCATGGCGGACCTGGCCATGCCGCCCGCCGACCGGCCCCTGGTCGCCATGCTGCGCGATTTTCTGTAGGGGCTAGGATGCTGCCCCCACGGCCAAGTTCTACCTTGTTCCCATTTCGCCTGCCGCTGCGCAGTGAACAACTGGTATTGCGGCTCCTGGAGCGTACCGACGCGCCTAAGATTGCCGAAATGGCGGGGGAATGGGAGGTGGCCCGGTGGACACTGGATATCCCCCATCCCTATGATATCACTATGGCCCGGAACTTCATTGCCTGGGCGCAGGATGAATTGGCCGGGCAGCGGCGGTTCTTCTTCGCCATGGTGGCGCGGGCCAGTGGCGATCTGGTGGGAACCATATCGCTGACCCGAAACGGTGCCGACGAGGGCGAAATCGGCTATTGGGTGGGCCGGTCGCATCAAGGCCGGGGCTTCGCCCGGGAAGCCGCCGCCGTCGTTATCGCCATGGCTTTCGAGGCCATGGCTCTGCGCCGTATCGTCGCTGCCTGCCGGCCCGACAACGAGGCCTCCTGGCGGGTCATGGAGTATTGCGGCATGCGCCATGTGGAAGATATTCAGCGTTGGTCCATGGCCCAGCGGGAGACCTTTCAATTGTCCCTATATGCCATCAACCAACCGGTGGAGGGCGATGGATCATGAGAAAACAGCAGCGCGGCCGGGTTTTCCGCTATGGCGGTAACTTTGCGGAACAGCGCATCGTGCGGGCCAAGGGATCCTATATTTACGACAGCGCCGGCCGCGCCATACTCGATTTCACGTCCGGCCAGATGAGTGGAATTCTAGGTCACAGCCACCCCGAAATCGTGGCGGTTGTCCAGGAAATGGCCGCAACTTTGGACCATCTTCACAGCGATTTTCTGTCCGACCCGGTCATTGACTTTGCCGCCGCCCTGGCCGAAATTCTGCCCCCTGGACTAGATCGGGTGCTGCCCCTCTCAACGGGGGGTGAATCCAACGAGGCCGCGCTGCGCATCGCCAAGACCTACACCGGGAGTTTCGAGATTGTTGCCTTTGACCGCTCCTGGCATGGGGTAACGGGCGGGGCCGCGGCGACAACCTATTCCGGCGGCCGCCGTGGCCATGGTCCGACCTTGCCGGGAGTTTTGACCCTGCCGACGCCGCACGCCTACCGCTCGCCCTTCAACCGCGCTGGCGATTATGACTGGCGGGCGGAGTTTGAATTCGGCTGGGAGATGATCGACCGCCAGAGTACCGGTCAGTTGGCGGCCGTGATTGTCGAGCCGGTCCTTAGTTCGGGCGGCATCATCGAATTGCCCCAAGGCTACATGGCCGCCCTGCAGAAAAAAGCCCACGCGCGGGGCATGCTGTTGATCGTTGACGAGGCCCAGACCGGAATGGGGCGGACGGGGGACAACTTTGCGTTCGAGCGCGACGGCGTTGTCCCGGACATCCTCAATCTCTCAAAAACCCTGGGCGCGGGTCTGCCCCTGTCGGCGACCATTACTTCGGCCGCAATAGAGCAGGACTGCCATGACAAGGATTTCCTATTTTACACAACACACGCCGCCGATCCGCTGCCGGCGGCGGTCGGACACAAAGTGGTGGAGATAGTCATCCGGGACCGTCTGGCCGCCCGGGCCCACGAGCTTGGGGACTACCTGAAAAACCAGCTTCACGATTTGCAGCAACGCCATGCCGTAATCGGTGATATCCGTGGCCGGGGCTTGCTGCTGGGCGTCGAACTGGTTGCCGACCGCCAGACCAGGGCGCCGGCGCTCGAGATCGGGGCGGCAGTCAGTGAACGCTGTCTGGAACTAGGCGCCAGCCTGAACATCGGCCGACGCGCCACGGCAAGCGTATTCCGGCTGGCGCCGCCGTTGACCGTCAGCCGCGATGAGATCGACAGTGCCGTTGCGATTTTGGATCAAGCGCTAACCGAGTGCGGCGCGGTTTAGGGTAATTCCGACTGACGTCGAAGCGCCCGGCCGCCCGCTCCCCAACCCGGCCACCCATTGATAATAATTCCGTGGGCGGCCGGGCAAATCTAATTTAACCGGAAGGACCCAGATTCAGCGCTTGTACAGGCCCATCAAGGCGGCTTTTTCAATGGTATTGAAGTGCAACAGGAAGCCGATCACGGCGGCGGAGGTGTCGGCTTCCACCGACAGAGTTTCGAGGCCGACCGCGTGCAAAGTAAAAATATAGCGGTGCGGATGGTCGCCTTCGGGCGAGCAGGGACCGCCGTAACCCGGCGTCCCAAAATCCGTGCGTGTCTGCAGGCTGCCGTCCGGCATGCCGCCGCCGCTGCCGGCGCCCTGGGCCAGTTCGCTGACGGAGCTGGGAATATTGACCGCGACCCAGTGCCAGAAACCGCTGCCCGTTGGCGCATCCGGGTCAAAACAACTCAGGGCGAAACTTTTAGTACCCTCCGGCGCCCCGGACCAGGATAGCTGCGGCGATTGATTGCCCCCGGCGCAGCCGAAGCCGTAGGTCTCGGACAAAATATGGTCGCTATCAAGGTAGTCGCCGTCCTTGAAGCTTTTGCTGGTCAGTATAAGTGTCATTTGCTGGTCCTTCCTAAATATTGGTCCGTTGTAGAGTCCACCTAAGGCCCGTGGAATGCAAGTATGCTGTGGCAAGCACAATTGAATAGGAATGCAGATGATCGAAATCAGCTATCAAGATCAACCCTGGCCCGTGCGCGACGATGTTGTCACGGCCCAGCGGCGGGCCTGGGATCGTTTGGCCCAGGCCGGCACCTGGCTAACGGGGGCGGAGCGGATCGCCATCGCAACGGAGACCCGCAATGCGCCGGCCTGTAAATTATGCCAGGCGCGCAAGGCGGCCCTGTCGCCACATGCCGTAGAGGGCAGCCACGACCATACAGGCCAGTTATCCGGCTTAGAGGTGGAGCAAATTCACCGTATTCGCACGGATCCGGGCCGCTTGAGCCGTTCCTGGTACCAAGGCCTCTGCACCGGCGGTATGGTGGAGGAACGCTACGTAGAAACCGTCGGCGTCATCGCTACTATCGTGGCCATTGATACCTTTACCAAAGGTCTCGGCATTGCGCCCTGGCCGCTGCCGGCGCCTGTTCCAGGCGCGCCCTCGCGGCACAGGCCTGTGGCGGCCAAGCGGGCATTGGCCTGGGTCGCGACCCTGCCGCCCGAGGATGCCGTCGGCACGCCGGACGAGGACTTGTATGCGGGCCGATCAACGGTGGGGCACATTTATCAGGCCATGAGCCTGGTGCCGGCGGAGGTGAGGGGATTTTTTGACCTGGTGACAAACCAATACCTGCCGCCCGCGGCGATGCGGGATTTTGACAACGAGTATCGGGCCATCAACCATGCCCAGATCGAACTGATAGCGGGCCGGGTATCGGCCCTGAACCAGTGCGTCTATTGAACCGCCAGCCATGGGCAGCTGCTCCGTGCGAGCGGCCACAATGACGGTGATGATTATGATCTATCGGTGATGACTGGTGATGCGGTCATGGGTGGTGGCGGCGTCGCCCATGGCGCGGTGCTGATTCGCTTCGCTACGGCGGCTTTGGGGGACTGCGAGGCTGAATTGGCGGCGGCACGGACGGCGGTCGCCGATGCCATGGGAGCCGCTGCATTATCCGATACGGCGGCCGTGGCGGCATTGTTCAATGCCATCGACCGGGTCGCTGATGCCACGGGCATCCCGTTGGAAGACGAGAAAGCAGCGGCGACGGCGGACTTTCGTTCCGCCATTGGCATCGATGACTTTGCCGCCGCGTTGGAAAAGGGCGCCAGTGCATGAAGCGCGGCATTTGCGGTGTCCGGGCGCGGCGCGGTGGCGGCTTGCCGTGGCCGCGCCGCCATGGCACAAGCAAACAGGAAAATTCGCATACGGAAGGATTGTTCGTGCTGATCTTGGCTCGATTTGCGGTATTTGTATCCATCCTATTTTTTTGGTCTTTGCCGGCCGGTGCGCAGGATCTAAAGGCATGGCTGCAGGACTTGCGGGCCGAGGCTCAGGAACGCGGGATCTCGGCGGCGACGTTGGATGATGCTTTGAACGGTATTGCCCTGATCCCACGGGTGGTGAAACTGGACCGCCGGCAACCTGAATTTACACTGACTTTTGCGCAATACCGTGACCGGGTGGTGCCGGCCTCGCGGATGAAAAAGGGCCGCCTTAAATTGGCCGAAAACCGCGCGTTGTTGGAGGAAATCGGCGCCAATTTTGGCGTGCAGCCGCGCTTTATCGTCGCGCTTTGGGGGATTGAGACCGACTTTGGCCGCGTTACGGGTGGCTTTTCCGTGATACCCGCCTTGGTGACCTTGGCCTTCGATGGCCGCCGCAGCGCCTATTTCCGAAAAGAACTGCATAACGCTCTGCGCATTCTGAATGACGGTCATATCACGGCCAACGCCATGGTGGGGTCCTGGGCTGGGGCCATGGGGCAATGCCAATTCATGCCATCCTCGTTTTTGGCCCATGCCATTGATTATGACGGCGATGGCCGGCGCGACATATGGGCAACCCGCCCCGACGTCTTCGCATCCGCCGCTAATTACCTGGCTAAGTCCGGTTGGCGGGCGGACCAGACCTGGGGCCGGGAAGTGAAATTGCAGCCTGGTTTCGATCCCGCACTTGCGGATCTGAAAGTGCGGAAGAAAATTAGTGAATGGCAAACCCTGGGCGTACGCCGAGCGAATGGCGATGATCTGCCGGCACGGCAGCTTGCCGCCTCCATCGTGTTGCCGGAAAAGGGCAAGATGTCTCCCGCTTATATGGTCTACGGCAACTACCGCACGACGTTGCTTTGGAACCGTTCGACCTTTTTTGCCCTTGCTGTGGGGCTATTGTCGGATGGCATCGGCGCTGGCGGTTAGACCATTCATGCAAGTGAGTCGTTCAATGACGGAATTTCCACTGTGAGTACCATGAGAGTGCGTTGGGCCTTGCGGCTATTATTTTGGCTTATAGCCGCTGTCTCTCTGGCGGCCTGTGCCGAGACTCAGTTGGCCCTGCATGTCACCAAGAAGCTGCAACGGGTCATGGCCGACAGGGCAGGCGACGAGCAAAGGGCCACGGCCGACAAGGCAGGCGACGACGCCGGTGCATACAAGATTGGCCAGCCTTATCAAATCCAAGGCGTTTGGTACTATCCCGGCGAGGATCCGCAATACAGAAAGGCGGGGATCGCTTCGTGGTATGGTGAAAAGTTCCATGGCCGGCGAACGGCGAACGGCGAAATATATGACATGAACGCGTTGACGGCGGCGCACAAAACCCTGCCCATGCCGGTGCAGGTGCGGGTCACCAATCTGGGCAACGGGCGCTCATTGGTGCTGCGCGTCAATGACCGTGGCCCTTTCGTCAATGGCCGGATCATTGATGTTTCGCGCCGCGCTGCGCAATTGCTGGGTTTCCAGAAACAGGGCACCGCCAAAGTGCTGGTCGTTGTCCTGGATAATGGGAAATCCAGTGTTATCGCGAAAAAGGCTGTCACGCCGACGGAACAAAAGACTGCCTTGCCGGCCTTGCCACTCGCCAAGGTAACCTCACAAAACCTGGCCCCGCCGCCAGGCGCGAAAGAGGCCCAAGCCGGGCCGGTCGAACGTGGCGGGCCAACGCGGATCGCCAGTGCCGGGCCCGCGGCGACGGCTAATCCAGGGGCCATCGCGGTGACCCGGCAGCCGGTGGGCCCGTCGAGTATCTTCGTCCAGGCCGGTGCTTTTGCCTTGGCCGAGAATGCCTACAGGCTGCGCGCCCGCCTGGCCTATATCGGCCCGTCCAGCATCTCCAACGTGTTCATCAAGGGTCAGGAAATGTTCAGGGTCCGCATGGGGCCCCTGTATTCGGTGGAAGCCGCCGACAAGGTCCTGTCCCAGGTCCTGGCCAGCGGCATTAACAACGCCTCCATCATCGTCGAATAAAGCGCGTTAGGGAAATTCCGAATTAATGAGAATCGCAAAGCGATTCTAAGTGCTTAGAAAATGGCCTTAATCCTAAAGATTTGAACATTTTCAAAATGAGGATGCTCTGGTTCAGATTATGGCCCATGGCCGGTTTGGCCCCCGTTCCAGAATGTCCCGCAAGGCCCCCAGTGCTTTAGTCAGGACGGCACGGGTGGATGCCTG
>CAUZBE010000064.1:0-10831 GCA_963577885.1 Alphaproteobacteria bacterium | reverse complement strand
CCGGCTATCGCCATGCGCCTATGGGCGGAAGAGCGCAAGTCCGGCTCTATCGAATTGCTGTTGACCCTGCCGCTATCGGTCTGGTCTGCGGTGGTCGGCAAGTTCCTGGCCGCCTGGGTATTCATCGGCATCGCCCTGTCTCTGACCTTTCCCATGTGGCTCACCGTCAACTATCTGGGCCAGCCCGACCATGGCGTGATCGCCGCCTCCTATCTGGGCAGCCTGTTGATGGCCGGGGGCTATCTGGCGATAGGTGCCTGTATTTCCGCGGCCACCAGGAACCAGGCCATCGCCTTTGTCATCTCCGTCGTGGTGTGCTTCTTATTCACCGTTTCCGGCGCCCCAATCGTGCTGGACTTCTTTGCCGCCTGGGCGCCGCAAGCGCTTTTGGACGCCATCGCCTCGTTCAGCTTCCTAACCCACTTCAACGCCATTCAAAACGGCGTCATCGATATACGCGATCTGATCTATTTCATCTCGCTTATCCTCCTTTGGCTATTTGCCAATCTGCTCATCGTCGATCTGAAAAAAGCCAATTAGGGAGATAGCCGCATGAACCGTTCAACAACCGCTGTTTTGGCCCTGATCTTGGCCAGCGTACTCTATCTCAGCCTCAACGTATTTTCGTCCAATACCCTGCGCTCGGCCCGCCTGGACCTGACCCAGGAAGGCCTTTACACCTTGAGCGCGGGTTCCAAGCGCATCCTGGATGAAATACCGGAACCGATCCGCCTGCGCTTCTATTTCTCGGAAAAACTGGCCAACCAGCTGCCCAACATCAAGTCCTATGGCCTGCGGATCCGGGAGTTTCTGGAGGAATATGCCACTCTGTCCCAGGGCAAAATTCACCTTGAGGTGATCGATCCCGAACCCTTTACCGAGGCCGAGGACGATGCCGTCCGTCTTGGTTTGCAGGCAGTGCCAATCGGCACGGGAGATAGTCTGTATTTCGGCCTGGTCGCCACCAACACCATTGACGACCGTCAGGTCGTGCCATTTTTCAGCCGAGAGAAAGAAGCCTTCCTGGAGTACGATCTGACCCGAATGTTGTTCAATCTGAGTGATCCCAAAAAGCCCGTAGTCGGCCTGATCAGCGGCCTGGAGATGAACGCAGACGCCTCGCCCATGATGCGTTTTAGCGGCGGGCCACAGCCTTGGGCCATCGTCGGCGCGATCCGAGATGTATTTGATTTGCGGACACTGGATCCCCGGCAGGGTGTGATCCCCAAAGATGTTGATGTCCTAATGATCATCCATCCCCTGGGCCTGGATGTTAGCGCCCTCTATGCCATTGATCAGTTTGTCATGGCTGGCGGCCGGGTCCTGCTTTGCGTCGATCCCTTTTCCGAGGTGACCGCGCGCGCGAAACAAAGGGGGCAACAGCCGGCGGTAGAGCTGGCCAGTTCAGAATTTGAAAAACTGTTGAATACCTGGGGTGTATCGGTCCCTACCGATCATGTAATTGCCGATTTTGAAGCCGCCCAGAAGGTTAACGCGGGACAGGCGGGACGCACCCGCGTCGTACGCTATTTAGTTTGGTTGCAGATGGGAGCAGAAAATCTAAGCCCCGAGGACGTGGTTACCGCCGATCTTGGCCCCATGATTTTGGCCAATGCGGGCAGCATTCACGTGTTGCCGGAGGCCAAAACCGATGTCACCCCCCTGATGACAACCTCTGCCCAAGCCATGCGGATAGAGACCAATTTGGTCCGCTTTGGCCCGGCGCCCGACCGGTTGCTGGAAATCTTCAAACCGGATGGCGTGCACCACATCATCGCCGCCCGCCTGGGCGGCGACGCCAAATCCGCCTTCCCCGACGGCCCGCCAAAGAGCGAGGGCGCAGCGGTGAAAGAGGCCCAGAAGGGGGTCGCCGTCCATCTGGCGGAAAGTAGAAATCCCATCAGCGTAATCGTGGTGGCCGATACCGATTTGTTGCATGACCAATTCTGGCTGCGCCGACAGAACATGATGGGCCAGGATGTGATTGTGCCGATCGCGGCAAATGCGGATTTCGTGATCAACGCCCTGGACAACCTGGCAGGCTCATCCGATCTCATCGGGCTGCGCAGCCGGGGTAAATCGACCCGGCCCTTCGTGGTGGTGGAAGCCATGCGCCGGACGGCGGAGCAGAAATTTCTGGCCGAAGAACGTAACCTGAAGGAAAGCCTGGAAAAGAGCAAAAGCCGCATTGTCGAACTTGAATCCCGGGCCCAGGCCAGTGGCGGAAGCCTGCTAACGCCAGAGCAGCAGGTTGAAATTCAGGCGGTCCGCACCCAGGTGCTGAAAACCCGGAAACAGTTACGCGACGTACAGCATAATTTGAACCGGGACATCGATGACCTGGAGACGCGCTTGAAGTTCGCCAATATGGGCCTGGTGCCCGTGGCAGTTTCGGTGATCGCGGCCATACTCGCCCTGTTCCGCCTGCGCCGGCGGCGCCGTGCGGGCGCGGCGCGAAGCTGACGGGAGGCGCCGAGAAAATGAAAGCAACACCATTTGCCCTGCTCACTGTTGTTACCGGCCTGTCGGTGGCGGCGGCCGTCTGGTCCAGCCTAGAGCGGAGCCGGGCCACGGCGTCCGCCGCACAGCCCAACGGCCTATTTCCCGATTTAATCGGGCAAGTCAACGACATCGCGCGCATTGATGTGCATACGCCGAAGCTGGCCTTCACCATTCTACGTGGCAAGGACGAAGACTGGCGGGTCGAACAACGGGACGGCTATCCAGTGAAATTCGAGACCATAAAACAGGCCGTCGTCGGGATCGCCCAAATGCGCCTGTTGGAGGCCAAAACCGCCAAGCCGGAATTGCATGACCGGCTGTTCCTGAAAACACCGAAAGATGGCGGCCGGGGCACCACCATTGCGCTTGCCGATAGCCAGGGCAAGACTATCGCTGCCATCGTTGTCGGCAAGACCAAAGTCAACCCGACCCAAAACGAAGACGGCATCCACTATGTCCGCCGCCTGGATGATGCGCAGAGTTATTTGGCCTCTGGCCGGGTTGAAGTTTGGGAGACCATAGACCGCTGGCTGGATGACGCCGTGCCGACCGTTGCCCGCAAGCGGGTCCGCGCCGCAACCACCATTCAGCCGGACGGCGCGCGCGTTGGGGTCCTTCGAACCGACCCCGACAGCCGCGATTTCAAGGTCGCAGATATTCCGCTAGGAATGAAGCAGATGCACGATACCGCCGGCAATGCCCTGGGTTCTGCACTGGGTTTTTTGACCTTTCAGGACGTGCGCCGCGCCGACAAGGTGGACTTCGAAGGGGCCAATCGCGCGGTATTCAAAACCTTTGACGGCGTCACCTACAAACTGTCTGTAATCAAGCGCAAGGATGGCCATTGGTTGCATCTTTCAGCCGCCTTCGATGCGGCCGACATAAAGCTGGCCGGCCTGACGAAAGAGCAACGGGAGGCCATGAAAACCGCGGATGACGCCAAACGGGAGGTCGCGGGGATCAATAAGCGGTATGGCCCTTGGGCTTATAATCTGCCGGAATACAAGGCGAAGGATTTCATGACAGAGGCCAGCGCGCTGCTGGTTGAAGACAAAGACCCGGACAAATAAAAGGACTATCTGCGATGAGCGAGGAAACACTCTCCTTCCAGACCGAGGTGGCGCGGCTTTTGCGCCTGATGGTCAATTCGGTTTACTCCGATAAGGAAGTCTTCCTGCGGGAATTGATTTCTAATGCCTCCGATGCCTGCGACAAGGCACGCTATCTGTCCATTACCGCGCCGGAAATTCTGGGCGATGACCCGGACTTCAAGGTGCAAATCAAGGTCGATACGGCGGCACGGACCCTTTCTATATCGGACAACGGCATTGGCATGGACCGCGACGGCATGATCAGTGACCTGGGCACCATCGCCCGGTCCGGCACGTCCGCATTCATGGAAAATCTCAGCGGCGATGCCGCCGAAGATATGCAGTTGATTGGCCAATTTGGCGTCGGCTTCTATTCCGTTTTCATGGTCGCCGATAAGGTCGAGGTGACCTCTGCCCGCGCGGGAGAAGAGGCGGCCTGGGTCTGGGCCTCCGACGGTCTGGGCGAATTCACCATCGCTGAGGCAGAACGCCAAAGCCGGGGCACCACCATTGTGATCCACCTGAAGGCCGACGAGGATGAATGGCTAGAAGCGCACAAACTACAGAGCGTCGTGAAGAAATATTCCGATCACATTGCCCTGCCGATCATGCTAGCCATCGACGATGGCGAGGAAACCGCCGCGAACGCCGCCTCCGCCCTGTGGAGCCGGCCAAAAAGCGAGATTACGACTGAACAATATAGGGAATTCTATCACCATGTCGGCCACGCCATGGACGATCCCTGGCTGACCATTCATTACAAGGCCGAGGGTAAGATCGAATACACCGGCCTGTTGTTCGTGCCAACCCGCCCACCCTTTGATTTGTTCGACCCGGCCCGGCGCCACGCCGTCAAACTTTATGTCCGGCGGATCTTCATCACCGACGAGGCGGAGGGGCTGATCCCTTCATATCTGCGCTTTCTGCGCGGTGTCGTTGATAGCGAGGATCTGCCCCTGAACATCAGCCGCGAGATGTTGCAGAACAGCCCCCTGATGCGCCACATGAACCAGGCGGTAACCCGGCGCGTTTTATCTGAATTAGCCAAGAAGGCGAAAAAACAACCAACGGAATATGCCGAATTCTGGGGAAATTTCGGTTCCGTCCTGAAAGAAGGCCTGTACGAGGATCAGGAGCGGCGGGAAGAGTTGCTGGAACTGGTGCGTTTCCGCTCCACCGCCGGCGAAGATCTGGTCAGCCTGAAGGACTATGCCGGCCGCATGAAAGACGGTCAGGAGGCCGTTTATTACATTACCGGTGACAATTTGCAGACCCTGCAAAACAGCCCACATCTGGAAGGCTTCCGGGCCCGCGGCGTCGAAGTTTTGTTGCTGTCCGACCCGGTTGACGACTTCTGGCTCTCGGCGGTCTTTGAATACGACGGCCGTGCCCTGACCTCGGCCACCCGTGGCGTCACGGATTTATCAAACATCGGCGAGTCGCCGGCCAAGGACGAGGGGGAGGATGCGGAACCCATTCGCGATACCGCACTGGCGACCCTGATCGCCCTGGTTAAGCAAACCCTGGGGGAGGCAGTCAAGGATGTGCGCACCACCGACCGCCTGACCGACAGCGCAGTCTGTCTGGTTGCCGACGACGGCGATATGGATATGCGCCTGGAACGAATGTTGAAGGCGAACAATCAACTCAACACCAATTCCGTCCGGATATTGGAGATTAACCCCAAACACGCCTTGATCAAGAACATGGCCAATGCGGCCACCAAGGGCGGGGCGGCGGATGACCTGGCCGACCTGGCCTACCTGCTGCTGGACCAGGCCCGCATTATCGAAGGAGAACCGCTGCCCGACCCGGCAGCGTTTTCCCAGCGCATGGCAACGATGATGGCCAAGGCGGCGGGCTAACAAGTCGGAGGCAACGTGGCAAAGTCACTTGCCTAATTGACCAGGATCAATTTTGGGAGATATGGGATGGAAAAGCTGACGCAAAGCTACACGCATGGGGCCAGTTCGGTGCCATTGATCGGCGAGACCATCGGCGCCTATTTCGACGCCGCCGTGGAACGCTGGAGCGAACGAGATGCCTTGGTCGTGCGCCATCAAAACCTGCGTTGGACCTATGCCCAATTGAAGGATGCGGTCGATGCCTTTGCCGCGGGCTTGCTGGCTTTAGGGCTGGCGCCGGGGGAGCGGATCGGGATCTGGTCGCAAAATAACGCGGAATGGGCCGTCAGCCAATTCGCCACCGCCAAGGCCGGCCTGATCCTGGTCAATATTAATCCAGCCTATCGCCTCTCGGAGCTGGAATACGCCCTGAACAAGGTACAATGCACGGCGTTGATCATTTCGCCCAGCTTCAAGACCTCCGACTACATCGGCATGATCCGCACCCTGGCACCGGAGATCGACGGCGCCGAACCGGGGCTGCTAAACGCCAAAAAATTAACCCAACTGCGTACTGTAATTCGCATGGGAGATGAGGTCACGCCGGGCATGTACAATTTTGCCGAGGTCGCCATGCTGGCCGCTGACAGCCACCGGGAACGCCTGGCCACCCTGGCTGGGGAATTACAGTTCGACGACGCCATCAACGTTCAATTCACCTCCGGCACCACAGGCTTTCCCAAGGGCGCCACCCTGACCCACCATAATATCCTCAACAACGGCTATTTCGTGGGCAAGGCGATTAGAATGACCGAGGCCGACCGCCTATGCATTCCCGTACCCCTGTATCACTGCTTTGGCATGGTCATGGGCAACTTGGCCTGTTTGACCCACGGCGCGGCAATGATCTATCCGGGCGAAGGCTTCGACCCTACGGAAGTGCTGCAGGCGATCCAGGATGAAGGCTGCACCGCATTATACGGCGTGCCGACCATGTTCATCGCTGCCCTGGACCACCCAGAGTTCAACAGCTTTGACCTTGCCACCCTGCGCACCGGCATCATGGCCGGCTCTCCCTGCCCGATCGAGGTGATGAAGCAGGTGGTCGATAAAATGAATATGACGGAGGTCACCATTGCCTATGGCATGACGGAAACCTCGCCGGTCAGCTTTCAGACGGCGGTGGATGACGCCATGAAACGCAAAGTGGGCACGGTGGGGCGGTCCCTGCCCCACGTGGAATCCAAAATTATTGATGCCGACGGGCGCATCGTGCAGCCGGGCGAGACCGGCGAAATTCTGACCCGTGGTTACAACGTCATGCTGGGCTATTGGGATGACGCCGAACGGACTGCGGAGGCCATCGACGCCGCCGGCTGGATGCACACCGGCGATCTGGGCACCATGGACGAGCACGGCTATGGCAATGTAGTCGGGCGTATCAAGGACATGGTGATCCGCGGCGGCGAGAACGTCTATCCCCGCGAGATAGAGGAATATCTGTTCCGCCACGACAAGGTCCAAGATGTACAAGTGGTTGGCATACCCGACCCGAAATTTGGCGAGGAACTCTGCGCCTGGATAGTATTGCGCAAAGGCGAGACCGCGGAAGCGGAAGAAATCAGAGAATTCTGCCGTGGCCAGATTGCCCACTATAAAGTCCCGCGCCACATCAAGTTCGTCGACGAATTCCCCATGACCGTGACCGGCAAGATACAAAAATTTGTGATGCGCGAACACATGATCGAGGAACTAAAACTATCGGAGGCGAAGACGGCCTAGCGGGGTGCCAAGAAATTCGGGAATTCTGCCTATATTCGTCATGCCCGCGCAGACGGGCATCAAGATGCGGTGGTAATTGTCTCTGTTTTCAGGCATTTTCTGGATTTCCACCTTCGCGCACATGATATAAATTTAGTGATCTGAGGCATCCTCAAATTTATTTTCATACTCTGATAGTGCCTTTTAGGATTGATCCGGCCTCCAACGCTATCCCACCTCTGCCCTAAGCCGATCGTGCAGCAACTGCAAAGTATCAAGGGTCATCTCGACTTTCCGCGCACCCGACTCAAAAATCGCCGTGGCGTTCAATGCCACGCCGTCGAAACCCATCGCCTCCAGTTCGGAGGCGCGGGCCACCACCCGGTCGGGCTCGGCATAGAATGCTTTTGTCTTGCTATCGCCCGGACGTGGCGGCGAGGCGATCATGGCCTCCCAGCCGATAGCCGCCGGGTCGCGCCTGGCGGCAATAGCCACTTCACGGATCGCGTCCATCGAACGCCTGGCAAAGTCGGCGTCCGCTACCTGGCCGCAGAGCCAGCCGTTGCCGTACTTCCCGACCCGCCGAAAGGCGGCAGGAGACCGGCCACCGACCCAAACCGGCAGATCCCCACCTTGCGGCGGTTTTGGTTCCATGGCCATGGCCATGGCGACAGGGTTGTAGTAGGCGCCATTGAAGTCGATGCGCTCTTCGCGCCAGCACGTCTGGATCAACTCGATCGCCTCATCCATCCGCTTGCCGCGGTCTTCGAACCGTTCACCCAGCGCCTCGTACTCTGAAGCCTGCCACCCGATGCCGATGCCAAACCGCGCCCGCCCGCCGGAGAGCGTATCGAGGGTGCTAAATTGTTTCGCCACCAATATTGGCTGGCGCTGGGGCAGCACTAGAACTTCCGTGCCGAGGACAATCCGTTCGGTGACGGCCGCCGCGAATGACAGCGTCATCAGGGCTTCGAGAATCGGCATGTTAGCCGAATGATGTGACTTAGGCCGGCCTTCGACGTCGTACCCCATGACAACATGATCGTACATATCCAGTTGGTCGTAACCGATCTCCTCGATCCCCTTTGCCAGACGCGCAACCAACGCGGGGCCCTCGCGATAAGCGACGCTGGGAAATTCGACGGCTAATTTCAGATTCATTTTCCTTTGCTTCTTGGCGGCACCCTCGCCCCGAGGGCAAATCGGCGCCCTATGATACGGAGCACGGTCCACGCCTAGGGATCGTAGATCACCGGATGCAACGGGGCCGCGATGACCCCCTTCGCCGCCATGGCGGCGAAGGTGCGGGAGTGGCCAATCCTGCCCATAAGTCTCGGCGTCGCCATACAGCCCATGAGGAAACCAGCAAAATGCGCCGAGCCGAGAAGACCTATTTCGTTGGTGGAAAACCCCCTCGCCGCGCCGGAAAGCGCATCGAGCGGGCCAAGCAAGCCGATGCCCAACTGCACCAAGGCAACAGAGACGAACAAAGCGGCGAAGGAAAAATGGTACGCATGGAAAGGTCCTACCCGCCTAATGTAAGCCACCTACGGCGTTGGCGATAATATAGCCACCCAGCATAAGAAGCGAAACAAAGAATACCCGCCGGAAGCGTTGCTCCGACAGCCGTCGCCGAATGCGCTGGCCAAGCGCCATGCCGATGATGGCAGGCAATAACGCCACGGCCGACATGGTGCCAAGTTCGATGCTCAGAAGGTCGTTGCCTTGCAAGGCGGCAGCGAGAGCCAATGTGGATGCGGTAAACAGCATCCCCATCGCCTGTATCAACTGATCGCGCGACAGCCCGATAGCTTGCAGAAAAAGAACCCCGGGTACGACGAACGAACCGGTCAGGCCGGTCAGAACGCCGTTTACAGCACCCAAAAGCGGACCCAGCCATAGCTCCTGCCGCGAGGTGATTACAGGGCGAACCCCGGCCAGGCTGACCGCTGCGTAAGTGATAAGAAGGGCGCCAAGAAGGGCCGAAAGCCACGCCAGGTCGATGCGGGTCAACGCAGTGGACCCCAACCAGACCGTGACCGTGCCCATCAACAGAAAGGGCCAAAGCCGGCGTAGAATAGCTTTGCCCTCGCCGCCAATCGTGGCTTGCCAGAGGTTGGTCACGAACGACGGCACTAGCAACAGGGCCATGGCGCTGGGTAGATCAATCGCTACCGTCAGGAGCGCAAGACTGATTGTTGGCAAGCCAAGACCAATAACGCCCTTGACGGCACCGGCAATCAGAAAAGTCGCGAAAACCGTAACGATCGTGAGAGGATCCAACATTCATTCAGCGGGCCGCACACCGGCGAAGGAGCAGAGACCAAACCAGTCTTCCATGCTGCAGATTAGGGCCTTGGCGCCGGTAACCAGGATGCGGCGATGGACGTCCCACATCATCAGCTCGACATCGAGTTCATCATCCGACATCTGGCCCCGCACCCATCGTTGTCCCCAAAACCTAACCTGCTCGATAAGCGGTTCGAGTTCCTTGCCCATGGCCGTCAGCCTATATTTGAACGTCTTCTGACCCGAAGAGCGCTTCTTCTGGACGACGCCATTTGCCTCGAGCTCCTTGAGCCGCTTGTTCAGAATCGTCGGCAAAATCCAGCTCATGGAGCGCTGATAATCGTTGCAACGGCAGGTGCCCATGAGAAATTCACGCATGATCAACAAAGTCCATTTTTCGACAATTATCTCAGTCGCCTTGGCAACCAGACAGAACTGCCCATAGGTGGTCATTGTTTCCTCCAACCACGTAAAAAGTAGTTAACTACTACACATCATGCAGTTTCAGGCAACCATGGGCGCACCTATCTTCTGGAGTGTTCGGCGGATATCACTCGATGCGACAATAGCAGAGGAGCCATGAAAATGACTTCTACATTGTTTGAAACTGTAGGCACCGGTAATCCGGCCCATCCTACGTGGAGTACCCCTCGTGATGCATTCTGGGCCACCCTCGGCATCTTACAGCGGATGAAAGGCTGGGAACGCAGGCGACGGCGCGAAGCCGAGCTGCGCGCCTTGAGCAATCATCAACTAAGGGGTATCTCCCTCGGGCGCGCCGATGCCGGCTTCATCGCCTCTTGGCGGGCCCGCCAATTATGTTGATGCAACCCAAATATAGATGAAAAGGAGATATATCATGACGAGCAATTCAAACACGGTAGCAACGAACAAGGCCACTACTAATCAATGGCATCGACGTTGATCAGATCATTGGTCTGATTGGAACTATCGAGGCCGACACCGCCTTCGCCAAGATGCTATTCCGCACCACTAACCAATTTTGGCCTGAATCGTTCACACATCAAGGAATTTTCCACTGCCGGTCTGGAAGACGATACGCGCACGACAGCCTTCGATTTGGACGCCGACGAGCCGGCGAGCCTCGCTGGCCGGGATAACTGCACCCAGCCCGGTCGAATATGTCCTGCACACTCTGGCCAGTTGTTTGACGACGACCATGGTTTATCACTCGGCAGCGCGCGGAATTGAGGTCGAGGCTATCAATTCCGAACTGGAAGGTGTTTTAGATCTGCGCGGTCTGTTCGAAATACCGGACGCCCTGCGCAAGGGCTATCACCATGTCCGAGTGACGATGCGGGTTAGAAACGAGGCCACGGTTGA
>CAUZBE010000063.1:0-10863 GCA_963577885.1 Alphaproteobacteria bacterium | reverse complement strand
TCATTCCGGATTCCGGTGGTTTCGACCCGGTGGAAACATTGGAACTGCTGCGCCATTACCCCCGTGCCAGCTTTTTCTTCGCACCCACCATGCTGACCCGACTAATCAATTCGCCCGGTATCGAAGTGGCCGATACCACCAATATCAAGACCGTGATTTACGGCGGCGGGCCCATGTATGTGGAAGACACATTACGGGCCCTCGCCGTGTTGGGGCCGAAACTGGTGCAGCTATATGGCCAGGGCGAGGCCCCCATGACCATTACCGGACTGTCCCGGTCCGCGCATATGGATACGGCGCATCCCGACTATTTGAGCCGTCTGGGTTCGACCGGCATCGCGCGAACGGACGTGGCTGTGCGGATCGTCGATGCCGACGACAATGATGTCCCGGTGGGCGAGATGGGCGAAGTGGTCTGCCAGGGCGATGTGGTCATGGCCGGCTATTGGCACAATCCAGAGGCCACCCGGGAAACCATGCGCGGCGGCTGGCTGCACACCGGCGATGTGGGCGCCTTTGACAACTATGGCTTTCTAACCTTGAAAGACCGGGCCAAGGATATGATCATTTCGGGCGGCAGCAATATCTATCCCCGCGAGGTGGAAGAGGTCTTGCTGCGCCATCTAGGCGTAACCGAATGTTCCGTGGTCGGCCGCCCCCACGCCGATTGGGGTGAAGAGGTCATTGCTTTTGTTGTGGCCGGACCTGACGGCAAGGTCACCGAGGCTGAGCTGGACGGGCTGTGTCTGGAGCACATCGCCCGCTTTAAGCGGCCCAAGGCCTATCGTTTCATCGCCACCCTGCCTAAGAACAACTACGGCAAGGTATTGAAAACCGAATTGCGGGCGCAATTGGCGGCGGAGGAGGAGGCCGGGACATGACGGGCAGATTGCAAGACAAAGTAGCCCTGGTGTGTGGCGCGGGCTCCATCGGCCCGGGCTGGGGCAACGGCAAGGCCACCGCCGCCGCCTTTGCCCGCGAAGGCGCCAAGGTCTTCGCCGTCGATCTTAACCTAGCGGCCGCGGCAAAAACGGCCGCCATAATCACCAGCGAAGGTTTTGCCGCCACCGCCCATGGCGCGGATATCTCGGACCAGGGTTCTGTCGCGGACATGGTCGCGGCCTGCACCGCCATCTACGGCCGGGTTGACATTCTGCATAACAACGTCGGCATCGCCTCGTTGGGCGGACCGATCGAAACCACATTGGAACAGTGGGAACGGGTGATGCGGGTCAACGTTACCTCGATGTTCCTGACCTGCCAGGCGGTGCTGCCGTTGTTCCTGGAACAAGGCAGCGGCGCCATCGTCAATGTCTCGTCGCTGTCAGCGGTGAAAGCGGCCCGGCCTGAGCTGGCCTATGCCACCTCGAAAGGCGCGGTAAACGCCCTGACCATCAACATCGCCATGGAATTCGCCGGCCGTAACATCCGCTGCAACGCTTTGGTACCGGGCTTAATGAACACACCCATGGTGGCGGACGCCATGAAAGATCACTATGGCAAAGGCGGGATGGACGCCATGATCGCCGCCCGCGACGCCATTTCTCCCACGGGCCGCATGGGGGAAGCCTGGGACGTGGCCAATGCGGCGGTATTCCTAGCGTCCGACGAGGCGCGTTATATCAATGGTGTGCTGCTGCATATAGACGCCGGCCTGCAACACCGCATTACCTCCGGCACCGGTTAACGTGGTTTTTGAGAGGCTTCTACCATGAGTGAAAACCCCATCCGTTATGAACTGTCGGACGGCATCGCGACCATTACCATCGACCGGCCGGACGCCATGAACGCCATCAACGGCGCCGTACGCAAGGGCCTGTGGGCCGCCTTTCGCCGCTTCGTCGACGAAGACGAGGCCCTGGTGGCGATCCTGACGGCGACGGGCGAGAAGGTTTTTTGCGCCGGCGCGGACCTGAAGGAGATGTCGGACATGGCCTTGAAGGTGCCACCCCCCGATTTTCTGCCCTATCTGAACAAGAATATCCACACCAACAAGCCGGTGATTGCAGCCGTCAACGGCCTGGCCTATGCGGGCGGTTTCTATCTAGCGCAGATGTGCGATCTATGTATCGCCGCCGAGACCGCCAAATTTGCCATTACCGAACCGAAATGGAGCCGTGGCGCGCCCTGGGCCGCACCCCTACCCTGGCTGATCCCGCCCCGCGTGGCCATGGAATTGCTGGTCACGGCCAAGCCAATTTCGGCCGAGCGGGCCTATCAGGTAGGTCTGATCAATCAGGTGGTGCCCCTGGCCGATCTGGCCACAGCGGCCCAGGACATGGCCGCCACCATTGCCCAGAATGCGCCTTTATCGGTCCGCGCCGGCAAACAAATGGTTTACGCTGTCGCTGAGGTGGGTTGGAGCGAGGCGCTGGAGGCTGGCGATGCGGCTTATGAGAACGTCTATTTGAGCGAGGATGCCCAGGAGGGCCCCCTTGCATTCAAGGAAAAACGCGCACCGGTCTGGAAGGCGCGTTAGAGCAAACAAGATAAAGGAAGAAGAATATGCAACTCGGCGCGAACCTACCACTACAGGATATTGGCGGCGACCCGGGGGTGGTTCGGGACTACGCCCAGGCGGCAGAGGAAATGGGCTTTGATTTTCTCGGCGCCGCCGACCATGTGATCGGCGTGAATGCGGCCACCCGGCCCGATTGGGGCGAACGCAATACCTCCGCCGATTTGTTCCATGATCCCTTTGTGCTGTACGGGTTTTTGAGCGCCTGCACCAAGAAGATCGGTTTTTCCACCCAGGTCTTGATTCTGGCCCAGCGCCAGGCGGCTCTGGTGGCGAAACAGGCCGCTTGCGTCGATGTGCTGAGCGGCGGGCGATTTCGCCTGGGCGTCGGGGTCGGCTGGAACGCCGAGGAATTCGTCACCCTGAACGAAGATTTCTCGAACCGGGGCCGACGTTCTGAAGAACAGGTGCAGCTGATACAGGCGCTGTGGGCCGGACCCCACGTTACCTTTGAGGGCAAATGGCACAAGGTCAACGATGCCGGCATCAATCCCCAGCCGGGCGGGGGCGGCATGCCGCTATGGTTCGGCGGTCATGAAGATGTGACCCTGCGGCGCACGGCAAAATGGGGTGACGGCTGGATCATGCTAGCCCATCCGCCGGGCGATAGCGCCTTGGCCGATTTCGCCAAGTTGCGGGCCTATACCGAAGCCGAGGGCCGCGATCCCGCCCGGATGGGTATCGAAATTTGGACCTCTGTCGGGGCCGGCGGGCCCGATGATTGGCGCCGGGAATTTCAATTCTGGCAAGATGCCGGCGTCTCTCACATCACCGTCAACAACACCTTCAACCGTGGTGACCACCACACCCGCATCACGGGCCGTTCTCTGGCCGATCATATGGACGGTATCAAAAGCTACCGCTCTGCCGTCGCGGATCTGCTGTAGCGCATGGGTCACTACCTCGAAACCGATGTTCTGACCATCGGGGCAGGCGGAGCCGGTATGTATGCGGCCATATCCGCGGCGGAAGCGGGCGCCCAAGTTTTGTTGCTGGATAAAAGCGTGATCGGGCGCTCTGGCGCCACCATCATGGCCCAGATGACCGTGGCCGCTGCCATCGGCGAGGAAGAGCCGGACGATTGGCGCTTTCATCTAAAGGATACCATTACCGCCGGGCGGGGCCTTGTTGATGAGCCTCTCGCGGAAATTCTCTGCCGTGACGCGCCGGCGCGGATCTGGCAGATGGAGGAATGGGGCGTCGGCTGGGCCCGCAAGGGCAACCACATTACCCAGGCCCACGCCCCGGGCCATGACCGCAACCGCTGTGTCTATGTGGACTTCCTCAACACTGGGCCGGCCTCATCACGCACACTGCGCAATCAGGTTAGGCGCCATGATACGGTTCGCCGCATATCCGATCTGATGGTAACCGATCTGGTAATCCAGGATGGCCAGGCGGCGGGCGCCGTGGCGCTGCACCTAGAAACCGGCCAGGCGGTGACCATTGCCGCCAAGGCCACGGTGATCGCCGCCGGCGGGTTGACCAGCCTGTACGGCCGCAATTCCGCCTCCGCCAACATGGGCGGCGATAGCTTTGCCCTGGGCCTACGCGCAGGCGCCGAACTGATCGACATGGAATTCGTGCAGTTCTTTCCCATCGGCCATCTGGCGCCGCGTTTGATCGGCATGGACCCGATCATGTGGGATCCCTTTCGTTACAAGCTGGGCGGCCGTCTGCTGAATGGCGAGGGAGCGGAGTTCACCCAGAATTACGGCACAGCGGAGGACGGCAAATATGTGGTCACCCGGGATACCGCCACCTATGCCATCTACAAGGAAGTGGAAGCCGGGCGCGGCTCCCCCCACGGCGGGGCCTGGTTGTCCTTCGAACATATCCCGGATGCGGACCTGCGCGCCGCTTTTGGTCCGGTGATAGACCGCCTGGGCGCCGCCGGCATCGACCTGACCAAAATGGCGATAGAGGTCTACCCCATCGCCCATTATCACATGGGCGGTTTGCGGGTAGACAATACCCTGGCGACCACTGTCCCCAACTTGTTCGCGGCAGGGGAGGCCGTGGGCGGCGCCAACGGAGCCAACCGCCTTTCAGGCAATGCCATTACCGAAGCGTTCGTGTTTGGCGAGCTGGCCGGGCGATCCGCCGCCACCATGGCCAAAGGCACCCCTGCGCCAGATATTCGAGACGCCGCCAAGCCGTATATCAGCGTTATCGGGAACGCGGCGGCCAAGACGAGCGACGGACCCAGCCCGACCGCCGCTATTGCCGCGCTGAAGGACTTACTGCAAAGGGAGGTCGGCCCCTTTCGCACGGGGATAGGTTTAAACCGTGCATTGGACGCCATAGCGAAAATGACCACCGCTTTGCCCGAGATGCCGACCGGCGATCCGGCGCCCTTTAATCAGCAACTGGCCGACTGGCTTGGCCTGCGCAATATGCTGGTGGTGGCCCAGTCCATCGCGACCGCCGCCCTGGCCCGGACCGAAAGCCGTGGCGCCCATCAACGGGAGGATCATCCCGGCCTGGAAGAGGCGTGGACTAATAATCAAGTCATGCGGCTGGTGGGCGATGAACTGCAATTGTCCCGGCACGAGGTACGCCGCCTAGCCGGAGGGGAAAAATTGTCATGAGTGATAGCCAATCCACCAACCTAAAAATCCGCCGGGGCGGACCCGAGGGGCCGGTGCAGTACGAGCATTTCGACTTTGCCTTCGAGGACGGGCAATCGGTTCTGGATGCCCTGCGCTGGATCCGAGGGAACCGGGACGCCTCCCTGGCGGTGCGCTATTCCTGCATCAACGCCAATGCCTGCAAGGAATGCGTCATACGCATCGATGGCCGCACCGGTTATGCCTGCACCACGCCCTTGCAGGCGGGCGAAATGCTGATCGAACCCCTGCCCAACAAACGCCTCATCCGCGATCTGGTCACCGACACCCTGCCCCCCGACGAGCGGCTAACTAAACCATAGACGCGGGCGCACAAGGGTGACGGCCAGACAGGCCAACAGGCCGGCACCGGCATAAAGGAATGTTGACTGAAAGGCGGATAAAAATGCCGCCGCGGTGTCCATCCCGCCTTCCGACCGCGCCTGCCGCAGACCGGCGAACACAAGGGAAAGACAGGTCGCACTAAGAACGTTCCCAATGGTTCGGCTTACCATTGCCAGGCTGCCGGCGACGCCCCGGTCCTTGACGTCCAGGCGCCCCGTGGCGACATCGAGAATACAGACCTGAAACAGACCCATGCCCATGCCTTGCAGCACAAGGGGCACGCACAGGGCCCAGAGACCAACCCCCACACCCCAGGCGCCAATGAGCATGGTGCCGCCCGCGACCATGAACCCGCCCAGCAGGGCCAGACGGCTGGCCCAGGGCCGCCAGCTCAACAACCAGCCACACAGGGGAGCGATAGCCGCCTGGCCAATGGCCGAAGTGGCCAGAAGCACGCCGCCGACGGCCAGGGAATAGTCCGTCGCCCGGACCAGAAAATAGGGTACCAGTAGGTAGGAGGAGAACCCAACCAGATTAACTAGGCTGTTGACCACGTTCAGCATGGCGAAGTCGAGGCGGCGGAAAACCGCCAGGGGAACAATGGGCTCCCGTGCGCGTAATTCGCGCCGGACAAAGGCGATCAGCGCCAAGACCCCCACGGCGGCGACCACCACGCCACGCACCATACCCACTTGCATCTGGTTCAAGGCCAGCATCAGAGCGCCCAGACCCACCGCCAACAGCAAGGCGCCAAAAAGATCGAAGCCCCCGGTCCGCCGCTGCCCCAACGCCGGGCGCAGCCAGGGTAAGGCCGCCAGAGCCAGCAGCGCGAGCGGCAGGCGGAACCAGAATACCGCCTCCCAGCCCCACTGTTGCACCATGACACCGCCCAGGGACGGCCCCGCGGCAGCGGCAATGCCGAACATCATGGTATAAGCGCCAAGCGCCCGGCCCCTTCGGTTGTCGGCAAATAACGCCGTCGCCAAAGCCGGCCCACAGCTCAATATCAAAGCCCCGCCAAGCCCCTGCACCATGCGGGCAACCAACAGCCAGTGATACGTCGGTGCCATGGCGCACAGGGTGAAAGCCAGAGCGGAGAGGATCAGGCCCGCCTGAAATATTCGCTTATGGCCGTACAGATCCCCCAACTTGCCGCAGACCAGCATGAGCGAGGTGTAGGTCAGAATATAAAAGATAATGACCCATTGGATATCGGCGATGGGAATGGCAAAATCAGCGGTGATATCGGGAAAAGCGATATTCAGGGCCGTGTCCAGGGGCACGACCATAGTGCCCAGGCCTACGACCAACAGGCCGGCCAGAGCCCGGCCATGGCCAGGCGGAGCCTCCACCTTGCTCAATAGATCGCTGTCATGCCAGACACTCCAGTGTTGGCAG
Organism: Alphaproteobacteria bacterium; assembly: GCA_963577885.1. Classification (GTDB taxonomy): domain Bacteria; phylum Pseudomonadota; class Alphaproteobacteria. Next base: position 3,993 of record CAUZBE010000063.1, on the reverse strand, counting down.
TAAATTTGCCTATGGCACGTCGGTTTCCCAGAAAAATGCCGCTAACCCAGAACCTCCGTATTGATGACATTGGCGGAATCCAGTTTGCCATCGAAACAATCGACCACATTCTGCGCCGCAACCTGACCCATGCGGAAGACCGATTCCTGGGTAACCCCGGCAGAATGGGGGCTAACTAGAATATTGTCTAACTGAAACAAAGGATTATCCGCCGTGGCTGGTTCATCAACAAAAGGGTCGATCCCGGCGCCGGCAATATTTTTGGATTTTAGGGCATCATAAAGCGCGGCTTCATCCACGATACCGCCACGGGCGGTGTTGACCACGTAGGCTGTCTTTTTCATCGCCACCAGTTCCGCCTTACCCACCATGCCATTCGTCTCGTCATTTTTCATACAATTGACTGAGAGAAAATCGATGGTGCCCAGAACGCCGCGCCAATCGGCCACCGGGGTCGCGCCGGCAGTGCGTATACCGTCCTGAACCACATAAGGGTCGTGCACCAGCACGTTCATTTCCATGGCCACGCAGCGGTTGACCAGACGCCGCCCGATCTTGCCGAAGCCAAGGATCAACACCGTGCGGCCGGCGAGATCAAAGGCCGGCTGCTCGAACCGGATGGCCCAATTACCCTTGCGGGTTTCCCGATCGTAGGCCATGGCCTGCTTAGCCAGGGCCAGCATGAAGAACAGGGCATGTTCGGCGACAGTCACGGAATTGGCAATGCCCGCGATGCTCAAGGGAATGCCGGCCTTGGTCAAGGCCGGCACATTGACCGCGTCATAGCCAACCCCGAAGCGAGAGGCGATCTTTAGCTTGGTCGCGGCCGAGATCAGGCGCGGAGTCAGGGGCGCGATACCCAAAATAACAGCGTCGTAGTTGCCGATATGCTGGAAGATATTGTCCTCGCCCAGCTCGGTAAAAACTTCGACTTCGATATCGTCCCGTGCGTCAAACACGAATTTCAGGCCATCGCCGTAGGGCAATTGGATCATAACGCGCTTTTTCATCAGTTCTCTCTTCTGCTTTCCAGTGTGGCAAGTGCTGCCGTCTATCTAACCCGATTTGCCGCAATTGCCCAAGGGGCTGATTGGGCCTAGAACACAATTGAATGAAAAGTCGGGAGCGCTCAATGGTAGTGAAACACATAGCGGCAGGCGTCTTGGATGTCGCCTATGAGGAGGCCGGGCTACCGAATGGCAGGGCGGCGATCCTGCTGCACGGGTTTCCTTACGATATTCGGGCCTATGATGCGGTGACGCCACGCCTAGTAGCAGCCGGCTGCCGTGTCATCACGCCCTATTTACGCGGCTATGGCCCTACTCGGTTTATCGCAGCCGATACCCCACGCTCGGGCCAGCAGGCGGTGCTAGGCCATGATCTGCTGACCCTGATGGACGCCCTGGAATTACCCAAGGCGGTGCTTGGGGGTTATGACTGGGGCGGCCGGGCGGCCTGTATCGTGGCTGCCCTGTGGCCGGAACGGGTCGGCGGACTGGTCAGTTGCAATGGCTACAACATCCAGAATATCGCCGGCGCCCCCCGCCCGGGGCCGCCCGATATGGAACACCGCCTGTGGTATCAGTATTATTTCCACGGTGCGCGCGGAGAGGCCGGTCTAACGGCCAATCATCACGCGTTCTGCAAATTGTTGTGGCAACTCTGGTCGCCTAACTGGCACTTTGACGATACGACCTATGACAAGACGGCGGTGTCATTCGAAAACCCGGACTTTGTCGAGGTGGTGATCCATTCCTACCGCCACCGCTATGGCCTGGTAGCGGGGGACCCAAGCGTCGAAGATATCGAGGCGCGCCTGGCCAAGCGGCCCCTGATTTCGGTGCCCACGGTAGCCATGGATGGATCAGGCGACGGCGTCATGGCGCCCTCGGGCTGCGCCGGCCACGACCGCTTTTTCACCGGACCCTATGCCCGTCAGGTCGTCCCCCTGGCAGGCCATAATTTGCCGCAAGAGGCGCCGGTTGAATTCGCCGAGGCGGTGCTGTCTCTGATCTAGGCGGCCATATCGCAGTACAAAGTGCGCTGTTCCACCTTGTCGAAGCCGAGGCGGCGGATATCATCAAAATAGAGCGGGATAAGATCTCTTCGCCCCGTGCGGTGAGCCGCATCCAGCAGAATTTGGAAGAACACATCGCGCTGGGCGTGACTGCCGCCGATTAGATGCAGATCATGACGCACGGGCGATAGCAGCGCGATGACCCGCTCGTATTCGCCCCGCCGGTGGGCCAGTATAGCTTCGCACAGGGGAATGCCGGCGGTCCGGTAGGCGGTCACCAGGCTACCGTCCCCCGTGGCCACGAACGCCCGCATGCTATCCAGTAATTTCGCCGCCAAGTCGAACTGTCCGCTTCCCGTCAAGACCATCATGTCGTGAGCGCCGGAAAACGGATTGGCGTGATCGTCAATGCGACCAGCGCAGATTTCGGCCAGAATACCCCAACGGTCGCCCAGATCCACGCCGCGCATTTCTAGCCGTATGAGCAGGGAGGCGACATTCTGCAAATCGATGGTGGCGTCAGGCATGGACTTGACCAAGGGCGACTCCGGATTGCGCACCTGGCTCGTCACCAAATCCAATGCGCGGTCATAATCGCCCTGTTCCAGCAACATCAGGCACAGGTGCCACCACAGATGATGGCCGATCTGGTTGGCCTCGCCCCAATTGCCGCTCAGGCCCTCCAACCAGGCCGCGCCATCGTCGATCCGGCCCTGCATGGCGTAAACATGGGCCACCGCATGGGTACCCCAGCAATCGGTGGGATCGATTGCCACCGCGTCGCGGCCACAACGCTCCGCCAGTTCATAGTCACCGGCCTCTTCACTAGCAAAGGCCCGCACGGCTTGGAAGCAGCCGTAATCGGCTAGGTCGTCACGCCAGGCAGCGGCGGCCCGTTCGGCGATATCACGCATCCAGGCCGCGCGGCCGTTCCAGAACAATTCGAATTGGGTCAGGCGATGGGCCAATAAATCTGTGGGGTTCTCGGCCAGCATGGCCTCCATGATGGTGGATGCTTCCACACCACGGCCGTTGACCGCAGCAGTCAAGCCATGAAAATAGGCCCGCTCACGCTCGTTGGCGGCCTCCATCAAGGGCGCCGCCGCGGCCAGCAGTCCCTCGATCGGCGCCCGAAAAGCTGCCGTACGGGCAGTCTGTAAAATCCAGCCCTTTGTCAACTTGGCCAACGCGAAATCCGGATCGGCAGCCATGGCGGCGTCAAGATGATCCATGGTATCGGTGCGCCAGCAGACAAACCCGTGCATGCCCGCATTGAAGGCCTCAGCGGCCGCCCCACTGGACGTCGTCAGCCCGTGGCCGCGGCTATCAAGATATTGTTGCATGTAGTTTTCCTTATTTTGTGCGTACTATTTAGCCGCGTCCTCAAGGATCATGCCCGCGGCCTTTTCCGCGATCATGACCACGGGGGCGTGGGTGTTGCCCGAAACCAAGGTCGGCATGATCGAGGCATCGGCGACGCGCAGGCCTTCCAGGCCATGCACCTGCAGACGGCTGTCGACCACCGCCGTGGGGTCCTCGCCCATGCGGCAGGTTCCGATAGGGTGAAAGACCGTGGCGCCCGTCGCCCTAGCAAAGGATAAAAGTTCGTCGTCGCTTTGAGCCTCCGAGCCAGGGTTCATTTCGAACTCGACATAGGGTTCCATTGCTGGTTGGGCGACCACATCGCGGGCGATGCGCATGCCGCCGATCAGGGCAGCGCGGTCAATCTCGTCGGCTAGGAAGTTGGGCTTGATGGCGGGTTCGCTGCCCGGCCGGTTATCGCGAATGTGGATCGACCCACGGCTTTCGGGACGCAATTGACAGACCGCGATGGTCATGCCCGGTTCGCTGTCCAGGACGCGGTCGGCAGAGGTGGCATAGCTGGCGTGCGCGCCATGGAACTGCACATCCGGCGTTTCTAGTTCCGGCCGGCTGCGGACAAACCCGTGCACGATGCCGGCAGTGTAAGTCAATAT
>CAUZBE010000062.1:0-10971 GCA_963577885.1 Alphaproteobacteria bacterium | reverse complement strand
CATAGGCCTTGATGCTACAATAATGGCGGATGCCCCCGACCAGGCCGATCAGAACAAAGGCCAGCCAGTCGCTAGTGCTGGGAGAGAGGGATAAATCAAGGCTGCCCGGGAGTAGGGGCGTCATGATAACCAAGGCGACCACATAGGTGTAGATCGCAGTGGTCTCGGTGCGGTCATGGCTGGCGACCTGGCGGCTGAGAATTTGCACAACGGACCAACAGGCAGCCGATACCAACAACCACAGCGCCGACAGTGGCAAGGCCGTATCCATACCCGGTTGCAAAACGATCAAGACCCCAAGGAAGCCCCCGAACACAGCGATCCATCGGGCCGGCCTAATCCGCTCGGCCAGGAATACGGCCGACAAGGCTACGACGATCACCGGCGCGATGAAACCGATGACATGGGCTGTCACCAACGGCACCGCCTTGATGCCGAAGACAAAGCAAATGGTCGAGATAAAGAGGATGCCTGAGCGCAGCAACTGCAGCCCGGGACGGTGCGGCCGCAATATCCGCCAGCCATGGCTCGGCACCAATAACGCTGTCATCCACAGCGTCTGTCCCAGCGCCCGGGCCCAGACAATTTCCACGACGCCATAATTTGGCCCCAGATGCTTGATCGAGGCCGACACCACTGGCACCAGAACCATAGCCGATAGGATGACGTAGATGATGCCTCGGGGCACCGATTGCTGTTCCATAGCTGGACGGGGGCGCTCCACTAGAGCTTTTTCATTCTGAAAATGCTCAGACCTTTAGAGTTAGAGAAATTCCAAGCACTTAGAATTTCTCTAAGGCGGTCGGCCCTGCTAGACCGGCAATAGCCGCGGCCCAATCCTCGGGCTTGAAACCCATGGCACCGGCGACGGTCTTAAAGCGCACGATACCCTCTCCATCGATCAGATAGAGGCGTTCGGGCAGGGCGTTGTAAAGCCCATCCGCCTGATCGGTCATATCGTCTAGCAACATGGGCATGGCCATGTTAAGGCGCAAGACGCAGACCTCGGCCACGGCGGCGCGCTCGTCGATTGTGCTGGGCGCGTTCAAGATGATGCACTGGTCCAGATTATGCTGCACCTGCCAACCGTCATCGGGGTGCGCTTCCTGGATGTAGACGCAATAAAAATCCACCCGGCCCTTGAACTCTTCCGCGATCTCGTTCAGGCGCACGGCCTGAATGCGAAAGGGCGGTCAGGTGTAGGAGCCAAATACTAGGCCGACCGGGCGGCCCCCATTCTGCGAAAAGTGGTGCGACAGGCTGAACTTTTCGCCTGTCCGCTTGCCTTGCCCCGACAACCGCTCCGACGTGAAGTCCGGCGCTCTGTCGCCCACCGCCGGCGCGGCGGCTTCCCGGGCCAGGCGTTCCGCCCGCATGGCGGAATATAGCTCTGGTGTCAGAAGCATTTTCGCCCATTTCTCTGGGGCGATGTCGCGCCAATCCGCTGGGTAACTAATTTCAGCCATGATGACCTCCGGTAAAATTTACCGATTTTAGGCCGAAATGCCGTGCCGGGGCTATGTTCCTTTTAGGGCCACTGCTAGCACCCGGGCAAAAACACGGGGCCGGACGCCGCTAACTACCAACCTTTAAGCACGAAACAGGGCGACCATCCGTGAGGGGGCTGCGTTGGCGATGCTGAGGGCTATTACGCCAAGGGATCCCTTGACCCGATAGGACTGCAGTGCCGCGCTTTCTTCCGCCATGTCGGCGTCGACCAGATTGTCGATGCCGGCGTGCGAGGTGTCATTTTTGTTTACACAGAAGTATGTCGTGGGTTTCAATGCGATTGGCCGAGCTGCCAAGATTGGCCAGTTTTCCCGAGGCATCGGTAATCGCCGCGTCAAGGGCGCTCAGCGCGCTGGTGGCGTTGCCGAAAGTATCCAACCAAAAACCGTTGATGCCAAGGCTGCCGGCATCGTCCCTGGGCGAGTTGATCTTCTTGATGGTGGAAATGTGGGTTTCGAATTTGTCCAGGCGGTTGCGGGTATTGGACAAATGCCGCAAGCTCTTAGCAGCGCCGGTACTGGCGGTTTGCCATTTCCTGGATCGCGCCCCGCATAACGCAGGGAATGATTGCACTAGCCGCAAAACACTAACCATGAGTTAACAAGGCAAAGTTTGAGGTCAGCGACATGGGGGCCGGGATTTCAGGCGCAATGCCACGACAATCCGCCGGGTAGCCAGGCTCCGTCACGGATTTTTCTCGTATGATCTGCGGTATCCAGGCCAAAATTCCGCGAAGGGGCTATGTACCTCTCCGGCCCGCGGTTACACTGGGCCGCAAAACAAACCGAGGGGCAAAACAGTATGGCGGCAGCGAATGTGAAGGTCGCGGATCATCCGCTGATCCAGCACAAATTGACCCTGCTGCGGCGGGTCGAGACCTCCACGGCGGAATTCCGGCAGTTGTTGCGCGAAATCGCCCTGTTGCTGGCGTTTGAGGCCACCCGGGATCTGCCTCTGAAGCATATGGAAATCGAAACGCCGCTGGAGGTAATGGACGCCCCGGCTCTGGACGGCAAAAAACTCTGCCTGGTGTCGATCCTGCGCGCCGGCAACGGACTGCTGGAAGGGATGCTGGATCTGATCCCCGCAGCTCGGGTCGGCCATATTGGCATGTACCGGAACCACGATACCCTGGAAGCAGTGGAATATTATTTGAAATTGCCCCATTCCATCGGCGAGCGCCAGGTGATCGTGGTCGATCCCATGCTGGCCACGGGCAATTCCGCCGCCGCCGCCGTCACCCGCCTGAAGCAAGAAGGCGCCAGGCGGATCAAGTTTGTCGCCCTGGTAGCGGCGCCGGAGGGCATCGAGGCCTTCGCCACCGCCCATCCGGACGTGCCCATATTAACCGCCGCCATCGACCGGCAGTTGAGCGATATCGGCTATATCCTGCCTGGCCTGGGCGATGCCGGTGACCGCCTGTACGGCACCAAATAAGATGATAGAGGTCGAAACGCTACTGGCGCTGGCCAGCCCGGATGAGCGGCGTAGCCACGACCCGATTGCCCCCGAACAGTTGCGTACTGACGTCTCGGCCCTGCTGGACGTTTTGGCGGATGGCGGCGTGGCCATCGCGCCCCTGGACGTGGCGTATGCCATCCTGGCGGCGACGCCCCAGGGTATTCGCCGTATTTTCGATGCTAAACAGCGCAGTTACGAAAAACCCAGTGGCATGTTTGGCTGGCACGAAATGAGTGCCGAGTTGCACGTCATGGGGGTGGAAAAGCACGCCATGGTGCGCCAGCTGGTGGAAGACGTGGGCCTGCCGTTTTCCGTGGTGGCGCCGTTCCGCGAGGATCATGCCGTCCTCAATAATGTCGACCCCTTCGTGCTGCAATCCTCGTCCAAGGCCGGCACCCTAGATATGCTGTTGAACGCCGGGCAAATGCATGACCAAATTGCCCGTGAATCCTGGCGCCGAGGCATGCCGGTGTTTGGCTCCTCGGCCAATCTATCCCTGTCGGGCAGCAAATATCGCCTGGGTGATATCGACGCGGCGGTCCGCGCCGCTGCCGACATCGCCTTTGATCATGGCTTGTCGCAATATGCTAACCATCAGGGCCGATCCTCGACTATCATAGACTTTCGCGATTTTTCCGTGATCCGAATTGGTGTACAATTCGAAAATCTGCGCCAGGCCTGCAAAGACCGTTTTGGAGTAACACTACGAACATAGAAGAATGTTGCGTTCGTTTCGAAAATATTGCCTGGGCGCAACGAGTTGAAGGCTAACGGGCCGAATAGAAATGGGGTACGGGGCGTTTCGTGGATAGTCGTTCAGTAATATTTCTACAGGTCATGGCCGCTATCGTCGTTGTCGGCGTGCTGGCATTCCTAGTCTTTCTGGTTGGCCGGGCGCTCTCCCGACCCAAAGGCGCACTTGCCCAGGGCGCCCCGAACCGCTGGTATCAATATTTGTTGGCCGCGCTGCTGGTCGTGGTGGTGGTCGCCTTAGGGGTTTGGCAGTTTTCCACCGAAGGTTTGTTGGGCCAGGCCGTGGATTGGCGGGCCGATAGCCGGGCCATCGCCTTCTTTGTCATCATGCTGGTGGTCGGCGGCCTGGGCCTTATTGGCTTCCTGGTTTATCTGATTGCTGTCTCCGCTGGCCAGAACGCCGTCGTGGGGCCACGCGCCTCCGGTGCGGTGCCTGGCGCATCGACAGCATCGGCGGATGCGGCGGCCCCGGCGCCCGAAGGCAATGCCCTGCCGACCTCGGCGGGCATGCGCATGTTGGGCCTGTTAGCGCTGTTCCTGGCCTTTTTGCTGTTGAACTGGGTCTACCTCGCCCGTGGGGAGCAATATCTGGTGGTGCTGGCCTTGATCTATCCGGCCAGCCTGGCGGTTGCCCTGGTGCTGCTGTTCGACAAGGCGGCGCGGGGCTGGAACGTCAAGGGTGGGGCGGAAAACGTTCGCGAATGGCTGTTGTGCGATGGCCTGACGTTCTTGCTGATCCTAGGATTTCTGAATTTGCAGCACCATGAGGGCGGCGAAAAATATGCCGCCATGTTTTGGGATGTCCTGTACGTGGCGCTGTTTTTCCTGATTTTTTGGCTCCTCGACCGCACCCGCACCCGCCTTCGCTTTCTTGTCGCCCATGCCTACCTGATCGCCATGCCCATCTTGTTGTTGATCTGGCGCACGGTGCAGGGGGTCACCATGCCGGCGGATTTGTCGTGGTGGTGTAGTATTTGGCCGTTCTTGTTCCTGGCTATAATCGCCTTCGTGTTGGAAATAATCGTCATGCTCATTCAGGGTAATGAAGGCAAGCAGGGCCTTGGCGCGGTCAAGGACGGCGTTTTTGTCGCCGTCTATGGCATTCTATTGATTATAGCGGTACCGGAGGCGGCGGCATGACTAGTGATAATTTGGCCCTGATGGATATCGCCACTCTGGCGCCGCTGATCGCGGGTGGCGAAGTCTCGCCGATCGAGGTGATGCAAAGCCAACTGGCCCAGATCGAGGCCCTAAACCCGGATCTGAATGCCTATATCTCCCTTTACCCCGATGCCGCCCTGGCGGCCGCGAAAGAGGCGGAGGCGGAGATCGCGGCGGGCCGTTACCGTGGCCCCCTGCATGGCATTCCCATGGCCGTAAAAGATCTGTTTCAGGTGGCGGGCATGGAACGCACCTGTGGATCGAAAATTCTGGCCGAAGGCGTGGCCAACAGCGACGCGACCTCCGTCGCCCGCCTGCGCGATGCCGGCGCGATTATGCTCGGCCTGTTGAACCTGCACGAATTCGCGTTCGGCCCCACGGGGATTAATCCTCATGTTGGTACGGCTCTGAACCCATGGAATACGAAAATGGTCAGTGGCGGTTCATCCTCGGGGTCGGGCTGCGCCACCGCCGCCCACCTGGCCATGGCCACCCTGGGCAGCGATACGGGCGGCTCAATCCGCATCCCCGCCGCCCTTTGCGGCGTGGTAGGCCTGAAACAAACCTATGGCCTGGCCTCCCGCACCGGCATCTATCCCTTGTGCGAAAGCCTGGATCACGGTGGCCCCCTAGCCCGCACGGTGCGCGATGCGGCACTGGTGCTGGGCGCCATCGCCGGTACGGACGAGGCTGATCCAAGTACAGCAGGCGCCAGGGTCGGTGATTACACCGCACTGTTGGGCCGGCCCTTGGACGGTGTGCGCATAGGGGTGCCACGGGATTTTTATTTCGAACGTCTACACCCGGAAGTCGAAGCGGCGGTGCTGGCCGCCATCGCCGTGCTGGACGATCTGGGCGCCGAGGTTGAAGAGGTGTTACTGCCCTTTAACCGCGAGGCGGTGCAGGGCTGGAATGTCATGGCTATGGCCGAGGCCCATGCGGCGCATGGCGAGCATTTGAAGAATAATGCCGACGATTTATCGCCGGATGTGAACCAACGCCTGCGTTTGGGCGAGGGGCTGAGTGCGACCGATTATATAATGGCCCGGCAAACACAGGCCCGGGTGCGCCAGGAAATGGCCGGCGTTCTGGCCCGGACGCCCATTTTGGCCATGCCCACAGCGGTGATACCCTCGGTCCCCATTGACACCGGCTCGATCATGCTGGCCGGGAAAGAGGTGATCGGCTGGAAGGTGCTGGGGCAATTGACCCGGCTGGCTTGCTTTACCGGACAGCCGGCGATCTCCGTTCCCTGTGGCTTCACCCAGGACGGCCTGCCTATCGGCCTGCAGCTTTTAGGCCCTTGGTTCGAGGAGCCGTTGCTGTTGCAGGTGGCGGACGCCTACGAACAGGCCACAGAATGGCATAACCGCCGCCCGCCATTGGCGGTTTAGGATGCCGGTCTAAATGCTGGCAGAATTGCCGGAAGGCGAGGCCGGCGGGCAGATCGCCGAAATCTATGGCGAAATTCGCCGCCTATGGGCCGTGCCCTACGTCTCCTCGTTGCAGCGTCATCTGGCGACCAAACCGGGCTGGCTGGAATGGACCTGGGACGCCTTGGGACCGGCTTTCCTGTCCGGGCAAGCGCAGACCGTTGCTTGGCGGATCGCCAATGCCCTAGACTTGCCGACGCTGTCGTCGATGCCGGCTGCCACCCTGCACCGGCTTGGCGTCGGCGCTGCCGGCCAACGGACCGTACGGGAGGTATGCACCGGTTTTGTCCGGGTGGCACCAGTCAATCTGATCTTCGCAGGCTTGTTGCGGCGCCTGTTAAATGGCGAGCGGCCCGCCGGCGCGGCGATGCTTGGCGAGACCTGGCGGCCGCCGGCACCGGTGGCGGCGCCGCCCGCCATGATCGATGTTGCAGCCTTGGACAGGGACGCTCAAGCGATTCTGCTGATGCTCGGCACGGACGTGGATGGCACACCCTTCGTGCCCGGGCTGTACCGCATCCTGGCCCACTGGCCGGCCTATATCGCGCATCTCGGCGAGGTGCTGGGTCCATTGGCCACCGCGCCTGAAACCAATGCCGCGCGGGCAGCGCTTCTGGCCGGCATCGACCGGTCGGTTACGGACCTGTTTCCCCAATTGCCGGCCCGGCCAGACCTGGCGATGCCGCCCTCGGCCGATATCCCAGCCATTCTCGCCGCCCTCGATACCTACCGCCGGACCAGCCCGGAGATGGTTATCTTTGGCCGCCTGATTGCCAGTGCCTTGCCGGATAAACGTTAATTTCACCTTTGTGGGACCCGGGTCTATCGCGGCGGCCTTGCGAGGGGTAAAATGCATCGCACAATAGAGTTCAAAAGGGGACGGCATATGAGTGGTTGGCAGTGGTTTTGGACCCTTGTGGGCTTTATTATTTACATCGTCGTCCTGATCTTTCTGTATTTCTACCAACCGTTCGAGGACCTGTTCAATCTGGTGCTGAACGGATTGAGCTATGAAAACGCCATTTTCTGGGCCGTGGTGATTGTCGGCATTGTCGGTTTCTGCGGTTATCACTGGCGTGCCTATCAAACCCATATCGTGCAACAGCGCAGTGTCGAGGCTATGGTGCTGACATCCCTGCGCGGCTCCACCTTTATCGCCATTCTGTTTTCCGCCGGGGCCGCGCTGCAGGCGGTGCAGATTCTGTGCGTTTATTTGTTGGCGCCCGGCTATAGCCTGGACGAGGCCTTTGGCAAGCGGCTGGCGGCGGTGGTCGCGCTGGTTATTCTGACCGGTGTCTTTTGCGTCATTTTTTGGCTGTTAAAGGTCATGCGCCCGGTCGGCCGCCGCAGCCAGGCGTAAGACAGGGTTCCGTCATGGACGCGTTCGAACACATCATTTACGAGGCCGTGGACGGCCGCGCCCGCATTACCTTGAACCGGCCCGCCAAACGCAATGCGCTGTCCGTGCCACTGTTGGAAGAATTCAATGCGGCGTTGTGGGAAGCTGACAACGACAAGGACGTCCATTGCGTTATCATCCGTGGCGCAGGGCTATCGTTTAGCGCCGGCTATGACCTGACACCGGGCCTGAACAATGCGCCATCGGGCGGGCGGGCGGGCCGGACCTACCGTGACGGCGGCATTTATGCTGACCCCACTATCGATGATGATATCTGGCGCCTGGAATATAGCCAGCATCTTCGGATGGCGCTGTTTGACATGCACAAACCATCCATTGCGCAGGTGCATGGCCATTGTCTGGCGGGCGGCACTGATATCGCGCTGCTATGCGATATGGTGATCGCAGCGGATGATGCGGTAATCGGGTTTCCACCGGCCCGCGATCTGGGCTCATTGCCAAACCAGATGTGGCTGTATCATTGCGGCCCTCAGTGGGCCAAGCGTCTGGTGCTGACCGGCGACACGGTTAGCGGCGCGGAGGCGGCGTTGATCGGCTTGGTCATGAAGGCGGTACCCGCTGACCTGCTGGAAGCGGAGGTCGAGGGGCTGGCAGACCGCATGGCGAAGATTGATCCCGACCTGCTGGCCGCCAACAAACGTATTGTTAATCTTGGCCTTGAATTGATGGGCGCGCGAACCCTGCAGCGGCTGTCGGCGGAAAACGATGCCCGCGCCCACCTTGCCCCCGGTACCCGCACGTTCCGCAAGGTGGCGAAGGATCAAGGGCTTAAGGCCGCCCTAGACGGCCGGGACCAGGATTTCGGCGATGGCCGGGCCCGCGTGCGCGGCCCGGAAACCCGCGACGGTGATGGCAATCTGATCGAGCTCTGAATGTTGACCATCGGCATCCTTGAGGGGGGCGCGGTCGTGACGAATTTCTCGTCTCATTTTACGACCTTCACGGACTCATTTCGTAATTTTCTGGCTCCCGGCGGCAACGGGCCGACACTGCGCCCCTACCGCTGTTATCTGGGCGAAATTCCCCAGGCGGGCGATGCCTGCGACGGCTGGCTGATCACCGGCAGCGCCGCTAGCGTTTATGACGGCGACGATTGGATCGCCCAGCTGGAAGACTTCACCCGGGAGGCGGCGGAACATCGCCCCGTCGTCGGCATCTGTTTCGGCCATCAATTGGTGGCGCAAGCTTTTGGCGGCACGGTGGCCAAGGCGCCTGGCTGGGGTGTCGGGGTGCACAGGTATGATTTTGTTCGCCAAGCCGATTGGATGCGGCCGTCCCTGGCCAGCCTATCCCTGCTGGCCTCCCACCAGGACCAGGTCGTCACGCTACCGCCCGGGGCCGAGGTGCTGGGCGGTAGCGCCTTCTGCCCCATCGGTGTGATGACCGTTGGCACCAACGTTCTCGGCATCCAGAACCACCCAGAGATGACAAAACCCTTCGCCAACGATCTATATGGCATGCGCCGCGAAGCGGTCGGCGCCGCCGCCGTGGATGCCGCCCTGAACAGCCTGAAAGAACCCACCGACGAGGCCGCCGTCGCCGCTTGGATCTTAAACTTTCTAAGCCGTTAGCCGGCGTTTATTAACGATGCGCGCTGGGCGCGCCGAGGCGGGCGGAGGTGGTCAACGCCGTGCGGGCGGCGGCGCCCCGGCTGTTGGCGTGCAGGCCTCCGTAGGGTCCGCGTTTGATGAAGGCGCCGTCGCCGGGCTTGCCCAGATAATTGCCCTTGTCGATGATCACCCGGCCCCGGGACAGCACGGTTTCGGTGAAGCCGCGCACCTTGGTGCCTTCGTAGGCGTTGTAGTCCACGTTCATATGGTGGGTGTGGGCGTTATGCAGGGAGATGGTTTCCTCGCGGTCGGGATCGAAGATCACGATATCGGCGTCGCTGCCCACGGCGATGGTGCCTTTTTTGGGGAACAGGCCGAAGATTTTCGCGGGCGAGGTGGAGGTCAATTCGACGAAGCGGTTGAGCGAGATATTGCCGTGGTTGACGCCGCGATGATAAATCAGGCTCATGCGGTTTTCTACGCCTGGGCCGCCGTTGGGGATCTGGCTGAAATCGTCGCGGCCAATCTCCTTTTGATCGCGGATACAGAACGGACAGTGATCGGTGGAGATCACGTCCAGGGCCGAGGTGCGCAGGCCGCCCCATAATTCGTCCTGGTTCCATTTTTCCCGCAACGGTGGCGTCAGCACATATTTAGCGCCATCGAATCCCGGCTGGTCATAGCAATCTACATCCAGCAGCAGATATTGCGGGCAGGTCTCCGCATGGGCCATGACGCCACGGGCCTGGGCCATGCGCAACTGCTCCAGGGCGTCAAAGCAACTTAGATGCACCAGATAGACCGGCGCCTGGGCCACCTCGGCAATGGCCAGGGCCCGGTGCGCCCCTTCCGCTTCTAGGCGGGTGGGGCGGGTCAGGGCATGGTATTTCGGTTCGATATGGCCCTCGGACAGGGCGATCTTGACCAGTTCGTCGATGACGATGCCGTTCTCGGCATGCATGCAGACAATGGTGCCGTCCTCGCCCGCCTTGCGCATGGCGCGGAATATGGTGCCGTCGTCGGATAGCAGCACGCCGGGATAGGCCATGAATAATTTGTACGAGGTGACGCCTTCATCCGAGAGGCGCCGCATCTCGGGCAGGCGTTCCTCGGGCATGTCGGTAATAACCATATGAAAGCCATAGTCGATGGCGGTGCACCCCGCCGCCTTGCCATGCCAGGCATCCAGCGCATCCAGGGTTGAGGTGCCCTTAGTCTGAATGGCGAAATCGACAATTGTCGTGGTGCCGCCAAAGGCTGCCGCCCGTGTGCCGGTTTCGAAGGTATCGGAGGTGGTGGTGCCGCCGAACGGCATTTCCATATGGGTGTGCGGATCGACCCCACCGGGGATGACCAATTTGCCCGCTGCATCGATGACATGGTCCGCATCGATCTCCAGATTGCGGCCGATCAGGGACACCGCATCGCCGCCGATAAAAATGTCGGCATGATAATCGTCCGTCGCCGTCACGATGCGGCCGTTTTTTATGAGGACCGTCACAGTTTTTTCCCCCGTGTCATTTTGTTAGTTTAGGTTTTGCGCTTTTCGAGGCTAATGTATCATCAAACCTGCTTTACGCTAGATGGTCGATGGCGATCGTGCGATGATGGCGCTGCAATAAACACAAATGGGAGGCTAGAAATGACTGAGATAAAGAGCAGTAGGAAAACTGGTGGTGCGTTT
>CAUZBE010000061.1:0-11021 GCA_963577885.1 Alphaproteobacteria bacterium | reverse complement strand
TCCTGCTGGGCGAGACCAGGGGTCACCTGGGGCAATCGATCTATTTGCGCCAACTTCTGCAACGGCAGGACGGTCCCCCGCCGACAGTCGATCTACTCACCGAGCGGCGCAACGGTGATTTCGTGCGCGGCCTGATCGCCACCGGCCAGGTTGATACCTGCCATGACCTCTCCGACGGCGGCTTGTTGGTGGCGGCGGCCGAGATGGCCATGGCGGGCGATATGGGCATGGACCTGAATGGCCCAGACGATCCAGGCTTCTGGTTCGGCGAGGATCAGGGGCGTTATGTACTGGCGGTGCCGGCGCGGGTGGCGGAGGTCATTTTGCGGCAGGCGGAACAACAACAGGTTCCGGCCCTTGGGATTGGCCGGACAGGTGGGGAGGCGTTGACCTTAAACGCCGGTGTCCCTATATCCTTAGCAGAGCTACGCCGCTCACACGAAGCATGGCTGCCCGATTACATGGCAAACAGCTAGACAATTAGGAGACACGCCCATGGCCATGGACGCCACGGAGATTGAACAATTGATCAAACAAGGCATTGCCGATGCCCAGGTTACCATTGAAGATCTGCGCGGTGACGGAGATCATTATTCCGCCCTGGTGGTATCGGCCGCCTTCGAGGGCAAATCCAGGGTTCAACAGCATCAAATGGTTTATCAGGCGCTCGAGGGCCGCATGGGCGGGCAATTGCATGCCCTTGCCTTGCAAACAGCCGTACCCGGCGCGGAAAGTTAATGAATTATGTTAGGTTTTATGAATAATTTCAGTTGGTGGCCGTGGGGTGCCACCCAAACCCAAGGGGACCAGAAGATGAGTGACAATCCAGCATTCGACAGCATTCAAAGCGAACTCGACGCCAACGACGTGGTGTTGTTCATGAAAGGCACGCCGGTTTTCCCGCAATGCGGCTTTTCCTCCATGGTTGTGCAGGTGTTGGGCCATGTAGGCGTCAAGTTCAAGGGCATTGATGTCCTGGCCGACGATGCCGTGCGCAACGGCATCAAGGAATTCTCCAACTGGCCGACCATTCCGCAACTCTATGTCAAAGGCGAGTTCATTGGCGGCTGTGACATCATCCGTGAAATGTACGAAGCTGGCGAGCTGCAGGAAACCCTAAAAGCCAAAGGCGTCGAGACCGAAGCGGCATAATAATGGCGAATCCGGGCGCACCTGAAGCTATCCAGGATTATCACGCCCACGTCTATTTCGACACTGATAGTCGGGATCTGGCAAAGTCGCTGCGCGAAGAGATCGAAGCCAATTTCGAGATCGAAATGGGCCGCTGGCATGAAAAAGGGGTTGGGCCGCACCCCCGGTGGAGCTATCAGGTTAAATTCGACACCGAACTATTTGCCGAATTGGTGCCCTGGTTGATGCAACACCGCCGCGGCCTGACCATTTTCCTGCATCCAAACACCGGCGATGACCTGGCGGATCACCGCGACTGGCCAATCTGGATGGGCGAAATTCTGCCCCTCAAGCTGGCTATGTTCGAAGACAAGCCATAGGCTGTATTTGCAGCCATCGTTATAACCAGCCGCCTGCCTCGCTTAATTGCGCGGCGGGCGGCTTTGTTTTCTGGCGACTAACCTTTCTCGGCATCTTCGCCATAGCCATTCTCGCCTCCAGCCTAGATAATGGCGGGAACAAAATGGGAGGAAAATCATGAAAGTCGGATTTATCGGATTGGGCCATATGGGCGGGCCCATGTGCCGCAATATCATCAAGGGCGGGCACGAGGTTGTCGTGCATGACCTTTCGGAGGCAGCCGTAAAGGCCTGCGTGGAACTCGGCGGCACGGCGGGAGGTTCCGTCGCCAACGTCGCCGGCCAGGTGGAAGTGGTGATGACCTCCCTGCCCATGCCGAAAGACGTCGAGGCCGTGGCCCTGGGCCGAGGCGGCATCGGCGAAAACGCTAAACCCGGTACCATCTATGTGGACCTATCCACAAATTCCCCCGCCATGATACGCAAGATCGAAGGCGAATTGGCGGCGAAAGATATAGTCACCCTGGACGGGCCGGTTTCCGGCGGCGTCGTCGGCGCAGAAAAGGCCACCATCGCCATCATGGTCGGCGGTGACAAGGTCGCGTTCGACCGCTGCATGCCGGTCTTTGAATCTTTCGGCAAAACGATTGTCCATACCGGTGAACTAGGCACGGGCTGTATCGCCAAGCTGGTCAACAATATGATCGCCTTCATCAACATGACGGCCGGCGCCGAGGGCCTGATGCTAGGTGTCGCGGCGGGTATCGACCCTGTCATTCTGGATGAGATCATCCGCAACAGCAGCGGCAACAGCATGGGCTACCGCGGCGTGGCGAAAAGCGCCCTGGAGCGGGATTTTGCCCCCGCCTTTACCGTCGATCTAGCCTACAAGGATCTGCGCCTGGCCATGGAGTTGGCGGACGATCTAGATATGCCGCTGCTGTTGGGGCCGCAGGCTCACAACGTTATGCGCATGGCGCGGAGCAAGGACCAGGGTGGCGAAAATGTCACCGCCATCATGAAAGTCTATGAGGAGATCATGGACCAGCAAGTCGGCCCGGCCGGCAAGAACAAATAATCCGGAAATCAGGAGAGGTGGCGCGGCAATGAATACGAACAATGGATCCCACGGCCCCCTGGCGGGGGTAAAAGTTATCGAGCTGGCGGGCATCGGCCCCGCCCCCCTTTGTTGCACCCTGCTGTCCGACATGGGCGCCGATGTCATGCGCATTGACCGCAATGCCCCCTCGGGCTTAGGCAGTCCGCGGACCCCGCGCACCGATCTTTTACGGCGTGGCCGGCCGTCCGTCTCCATCGACATGAAACACCCGAACGGTATCGCTACCCTGCTGAGGCTGGTGGAGCAGGCCGACGTGATCATCGACCCCTTTCGCCCCGGCGTCACCGAGCGCCTTGGCCTGGGACCGGCAGAGTGCCTGGTGCGCAACCCGAGGCTGGTCTATGGCCGCATGACCGGCTGGGGCCAGGATGGCGCCCTTAGTCAGGCCGCGGGCCATGACCTTAATTATCTGGCGTTGACCGGAGTGTTGCACGCCATCGGCCCCAAGGAGCACCCCGTCCCGCCCCTGAACGTGGTGGCGGACATGGGCGGCGGCGCGATGTTCCTGGCCGTCGGCGTCCTAGCCGCGGTGATCGAGGCCCAGCGCTCGGGCCAGGGCCAGGTGGTCGACACCGCCATGACCGAGGGTTCCGCATACCTGGGCACCGGCGCCTTTGGTGCCGCTGCAGCGGGCGATTGGGTGCAGGAGCGAGCCTCTAATATTACCGATGGCGGAGCACATTTCTACCGCTGCTACAAGACATCGGACGGAAAATTTGTCTCAATCGCCTCCATCGAGGTAAAATTCTATGCGATTTTGCTGGATAAACTTGGCCTGGACCCGGCCGACCTGCCGGCCCAGATGAACCGCCCCACCTGGCCCGAGATGGCCCTGAAGTTCGAGGCGCTTTTTGCCGCGAAAACGCGCGATCAATGGTGCGCGATCATGGAAGGCACGGATATTTGTTTTGCTCCGGTCCTGACCTTCGACGAAGCCTTCGAGCATCCCCACAACCGGGACCGTGGCAGTTTTGTCGAGGTTGACGGGGTGAAACAGCCCGTCCCCGCTCCGCGTTTCAGCCGCACCCCATCGGCCATCAAATCGCCGCCGCCAGAAATGGGCGCCGACACCGCCGTCGGCCTGAAAGCCTGGGGCCTGAACGATGACGAGATCGCCGCGCTGATGGAGGAAAAAGCTATCGGCTGGCAGGGTTAGTAAAATTCTAAATTAATTAGCGCCACGACGCTATTCTAAGCTATTGGAATAATTTCTCTAATTCTAGAGGTCTAAGCATTTTCAGAATGAAAATGCTGTGGGCGCGGGGTCAGAAATAGCTTGGCGAGGGTTACATGCCTTCTTTTCAGGGCAGCGGCTTGCCGACAAAATCGTTGTACAATTCGCTGTAAACACGTTGAAAGATAGAGAGTTCGGCGTGTTCATCAGGCGCCCTTTCCTGCCAATTGGGCAGGCAATTTGCCTCGGTGAAGTGCGCCACCACTTGGCCCGCGCCAAAGCAGGAAAATGAGCGGCATTCGCGGTAGCCCTCTCCTTCCAGGATGTTCCATTTGTTGCACCTAGAATTTTGATCAAGGTTTTTGCAAGGCTCGCCCGCGGGCTTCTTGTAATGGGGCCCATCGAATGTCAGGACGACACAACAAAGGGTATGGCAGTCCTTACAATTCGGGGGGAACCCTTTTACCTCCACGGTTATAGCCATCGCTAAACGCTCTTCAATTCCATAAAAATGCACGGCCTATTTGATTAGATTTTTCAAATTGGGTGGGCCGCTTATGATAAGCGCAAAATATTCAGAGAAAAATATGAACCAAAATTGAAAATTCGAGGACTTCAGAAAAAAATCCCAACACCCCTCATCCAGACCAGTTTCGCTACTGAATTGGACTAGAAATCAGCGATTTGTTTCGCGGTGGGTTCGGCGCAGCAATACCAGGGTTCGCTGAGACACGGCACGGGATGGGCCGCCTCCAATGGGTCTGGCAGATCAAGCTCTGGTGCCTCTAGACCACAGGCGTCATGGGCAATACGCCAGATCGCGGCAAAGGTTTCCCGGCGGCTAAGACCCTCCGTCTCGGCTGCCTCGACGGCCTGTTGCACGCGGCCGTGGAGGCGGTCCATGCCCTGGTCCGAATGGGACCAAAGATAACTAAGCGCCGCAGCATCGAAGCCGCCCAGATGTTGCTGCATCTCTGGAACCGCCAAAAGCCGCGAGCCCTTAGGCACTAGAAGCCGAATTGTCAGCTGAACCGGGGCGACGTAATCAACCAATCCCTGCGCGGCCAACAGCCGAAGCAGATCCAGATATCCTTCGCGACCGGTCCACGGCAGGAATGGGATGAAAGTGGGCGAAAGGGTCAGGCCGGCGGTGCGGGTCAAACCAATAAGGCGGATAAAGTCGGCGCGGGTATGGCCCTTGTCGAGGATGCCAAGAACGCCATCGTCGACCGCTTCCACCGCCGTCGTGACGAACAGGCACCCGGTGCGGGCCAGGGTTTCGATATGCAGGGCATGCCGCAACAGGTGTTCGACCTTGATGGTGACGTCATAGGTCAGAACGGGGAAGCGCGCATGAAGCTCCTCCAGCAAGGGGATGGCGTGGCCGACGCCGTTGAAAAAATCCGGATCGCCAAACGTGATGTGTTCGGCCCCGGCCGCTATTTGCTGGCTGATATCCGCCAAGACAACAGCGCGAGGAACGACGCGAAACATGCCATTGTAGACGGGAACGACAGGGCAATGACGGCAGAGGTGCTTGCAGCCGCGGGAGGCCTCAGTGTACCCCACCGTCAGGCGCTTGTCGGGCCCGATCTCCACATAGGCGTACCGCGACAGGGCCGGCAGATCCTCTCGCCGAGGCAGACGGAAGTCCTGCTTGGAGAGCGAAATAAGCGGCTCGGACTGAGGCGCAGAGACGGCGGAACCGTTCGCCGATAGGCGTTGATACAAGCTGACAAGACCACCCTCGAACTCCCCGCCTAGCACCGTCCCGGCGCCCAATTCGGTCCGCAAAAAGTCTTCGTTCAAGGGCGCGTAGAGGCCATAGAAACAGAGATGAACCGTCGGATTTATGGCCCTAATCCGGGGCACTATAAGGCTGGCCAGACGCGTCGCCGTATGCATGGGCAGGTAGATCGCGATCAGGGTGGCCGCGCCCACTGCCCCTTCATCCAGCATATCAATGGCCAGATCGAGGCAGCTTACTTCGGCGCCCGCATCCGCCAGGCAGGCCGCCGGAGAGGCCAGCCCGAAAGGCTGATGGCCAAGTTCATAGGTGGACACGAGTAGGACTTTCATGGCGGCGGTCCTGATACAGTCTGGCGGTTAATTGGATTGCAGGTGGAAGCCGCCCCTATTAACACATACAGCTCTGGTCAAGTCGATATTAAGAACTGGCGCCGCCGCCGGCCCGGTCAGCCCTCCCGCCCCAGGTCGGTCATCAGTTCACGCCATTCCCGGGGCGACAGTCCACTGTCCGCGACCGTGACGTCCTCGCCGCCCAGCAGGCGTTTGACGACATCCAGGCCGGCCTTGGAAAGATGGGTGCTGCCCAGGCGGTAATCCTCGAACGCCTCTGCCGTCAGGGGAACCCAGGCGCGCAGAGCTTCCATCATTGCGTCCGCGTATACCCGTATCTCATATTGTGCATGAGGGTCAGCCCGTAACGACAGGAAATGCAACAGATTATGCAGGTCGCATTTCCAATACCACTCGGTGTAGATATTCAGGGTCAGGTTCATCCGCGCCAGTTCCCGCGCCAGGCCCTGGTGCTTTGGATCGATGATATTGCCGTCGTCATCCTCGTTTAGCATCTCCTGATAGTTGACATAATTGCGCGCCGCATCCTCGCGCAGAACCGCCAGCACACGGGCCGCTTCTTCTCCCCGCAGGATCCCGCTACGTCCCTGCCGGTTGTCCTTGGATTGGGCTGAGAGTTGATCCGGCATGGGGATGTAGAACTCCCGGTTCAGGATAGAATAACGCGCGGAATACTCATTGACCGATGCGGTACGGTGCCTGATCCATTGCCGGGCCACGAAGACCGGCAGCTTGATGTGAAACTTGATCTCGCACATCTCGAACGGCGTGGTGTGGCGATGGCGCATGAGATAGCGCAGTAATCCGCGGTCCTCGCTTACTTTGCGGGTGCCACGGCCATAGGAAACACGAGCCGCCTGCACCACGGCGGCATCATTGCCCATATAATCGATGACCCGGATAAAACCCTGATCCAAGACCGGGACCGGCTGGTACAGCATCTCTTCAAGAGCCGGAACCGTGGCCCGCAGGGTGGAGTTCGTGCCGTCGCGAAGCTGTTCAATTTCCTGTCGCTGCGCCTCACTTACTGGCATCAAAATCTCCTTGTTCATAAAAAGCCGCGACCAGCGGCCAAATACAAGATACCCGGCTCGGGCCCGTTCGGACAGTCACCGGAGGCGTAAAAACCCGCTTTTCCCCGCGATTTTCTACGGCCCTTTTAAAATGAGGCAAAAATGCCTATATTCGGGCTGCCGGCTTGTCCGGCTATGGCGCTAAACGCCTTGCGGAATAAACGTAGCGGACCCGGGGGCAGTACCCGGCGCCTCCACCAGGAGTGCATCAGACGTCGAATCGTGGTTTGGATGATAGTCCAAATCCCGCTGTAGACGGAAAATTCGGTGTATTGCTGATGGGGGCGAAACAGGATCGACGCGCGTGGTAAAGGCAAGGTTTGCGTTCGGTATGGTTCCGCCGTTATCGGGCTTTTTCTACAAGTGCCAATGATAATGAAATGGTGCTCGCTGCCTAATTAAAAGGTAAGCGCGGTTCGGGGGGCACCGGGCAACAGAAGTCCCCCACTAATTCCTGGACCCACCTGCCAACCCTAGGTTATGTACGCAATACGGTGTCGCAGGTATGGCTGAAACACTTCTGTGTCGATAATTCGTGGGGCCGGAATGGCGCAAGATCTCATGCAATATGGCCAAATGGTCGAAGACAGCCTACGAGGCGTGGTTCGCACGGCTCTGATCCGTGCCGCCACGGACGGACTGTTAGGCGAGCATCACTTCTATATTGGTTTCAAAACCCAATATCCCGGCGTCGACATTCCCAAACATTTGGAAGCCCAATACCCGGAAGAGATGACAATTGTCGTCCAGCACAAATTCTGGGGCCTGGAAGTTGGTGAGGATGCCTTCGATATTACCTTGAGTTTCGGCGGCCAGGGCCAGCGCCTGCATATCCCGTTCCAGGCCTTGACTTCATTCCTTGATCCCAGCGTGCAATTTGGCCTGCAGTTCGGCCAGGCCCAAGGCGGCAGCCAGGGCGACGGCAGCGTCATAGCCACCTCCGAAACAGTCCTGGAAGCCGATGCCGAAACTACCAAGGACGCCGCGCCAGGAAAAACGACCGGGCGTTCGGTTGAGAGCCCGGACCCGGTACCCGAGGAAAAAACCGGCGACAACATCATTACCCTAGATAAATTCCGCAAGGATTAGCGGGCCGCTGATAAAATAATACGAGGGTATCATGACAGCACGAGCCATCGATACGGGTACGGATCAATTGTTGGCCCGCCAGGACGGGGGTGTTCTGGTTTTGACCTTGAATCGGCCGGAGGCGCGCAATGCCCTCTCCGACGATCTCTCGCCCGCGCTAAGGCGCATGCTTGCCAATGCCGCCGGGGACGACAGCGTCGGCGCTCTGGTGCTGACAGGCACGGGCACGGCCTTTTGCGCCGGCGGCGATGTAAAGGGCATGGGTGGCAACAGCAACAAGAAAACTACGACTCTGGAGGAACGGATCGCGGATCTGCAACAGCGCCAGCGGACCCTGACGGGCGCACTCATCACCATGCCGCAACCGACGATCGCGGCCCTGCCCGGCCCGGCGGTCGGCGCCGGTCTGTCTATCGCGCTGGCCTGCGATATCCGTATCGCGGCGGCCTCGGCCTTTCTTGCAACTGGTTACCGCCGCGTCGCCCTTAGCGGTGATTACGGTATTGCCTGGATGATGACCCGTCTGGTGGGAACCGCAAGAGCCCGTGAATTGATGTTCACCGGAGAGCGGGTCGACGCGGAACGCGCCGAGCGGATCGGCCTTGTCAACCAGGTCGTAGCCGACGCCGCCCTGCAGAAAACCGCCATGACCATGGCCCGGTCGTTCGCCGATGGCCCCCGCACCGCGCTGGGCCTGATGAAGGAAAACCTTGACCTGGCGATCGGCGCAGATTTTTTCACCGCCCTTGATCGCGAAGCCGAACAATTAGTGTTGGCGTCACAGGATCCCGATCACGGCGAAGCGGTTCGGGCCTTCGTGGAAAAACGTGCCCCGGTGTTTCGCCGCACCAACAGCGGTGAATGATCATCATCCGACGTCTCTATCCGTGCGGGGCTATCTATTGGACGCAGACGCCTCGAACCCGTTGGCCCGCTCGTCGCGGCCGGTTGTGACCAATTCGCTGGCCGGATCGCCGGCGACCCGAGTGTGCTGCATAATGCGGGTTTCGCCGTAGTCGTAGAGCGGCGCCGCGTGCAGTATGCAGCGATTATCCCAGACGACTAGATCCCCAGGCTGCCAGTTATGCTTGTAGGTGCGCGGCGGTTAACAGGCGAAGGCGAGAAGATCGTCCAACAGATTTTGCGCTTCCGCGTCATCAAGACCCGGTATCCGGTAGGCGTGCCAGCCAATGAAAAGCGACTTGCGGCCGGTAACCGGATGGGTTTTTACCAGTGGACGCAACGGTGCGCCCTTGTTGTGATAGCTGTACGCAGTGCCGGTCTCGACAACGTGCCCGATCTTGGCTTGTGACTGGTAAAGCGAATGATGGACCGAGATACCTTCGATTTTCTCTTTTCTGTCCTGGTCGAGGGCATCGTAGGCAGCACGCATGTCGGCCCATGCCGTCTCGCCCCCCGCTGACGGCACGACCTGGGCCGAGAGCATGGACGCCTTGGCGGCCAGCGGCATGTGCGAGCTGTCCGTATGCCATCCTTCGTTGCCACGTAGCGCCCGGATGCCATGCTCGTTAGGCGTCATAACACTGCCGTCCGGCTTTTTGTTGCTGACCGACACGGCCTTGGCCTCGGGGTCCGGGCGCAAAAGCTCGATTTCACCAAAGCGGCTGGCGAACGCGACCTACGCCTCGGCGGTCAGGTTCTGGCCTGGAAAAATCAATATTCCGAATTCATGAACAGCATCCTCGACCCACTGCCACGTGGCCGCGTCCAAATGCGCCAGGTCGATATCGATAATGGTGGCGCCCAGAGCAGCGTCAAGGGGCGTTATGGCCGGCTCCATGGGAAACTCCTGCTTAGCTGGTTGCGCTACGGTAGCCTGATCTGTGACGATATAATCGCGTTGAGATGCAAATTATGGGCAAGGATGCATAACGAAGGCAAGCCTTGCCACGTGCCGGGGCGCTTCGTAATACGCACGGGAAAAATTTAAACCGGGCGGTCACCCTGCACCACGGCGCGGTGGACGACCCGGCGCTCCGTCGCGGCGTCATAGGGCATGACGCAGTGCATGGTGCAACGATTGTCCCACATCAAAACATCGTTGTCGCGCCAGCGGTGGCGGTAAATAAACTGGTCCTGAGTGGCATGGCGTTCCAATTCGGCTAGTAAGGTTTCGCCCTCGGCCACTTCCTGGCCAAGCACGTGGGAAGCGTGATTGCCAATATAGAGGGTGCGGGCGCCGGTATCGGGATGGGTGCGGACCAGGGGGTGATCCACGGGGGGCGCCGCCGCGATCTCTTCCACCGTAGCCGGCCGTTCGTCCGATTTTTCCCGGCTGCGCTTCCAATCATGCACCGCGCGAAGGCCTGCGAGGCCCTCGGTCCGGGCAGCATCCAGGCTTTCATAGGCGCGTTGCATATCGGCGAAGCAAGTATCGCCCCCCTCCCGCGCGACAAAAGGCGAGCGCAGGATGGTGAAGAGCGAGGGCCGGGCGACATAGGATTTGTCCGTATGCCAAACCAGGGTACCACGCTCCGGGTGAACGCCGGTTGGATTGCCCGCCGCATCAACATTACCAAAGACCTGCAGCTTTGGCAGACGGTCCTGGCGGGTTGAAGTGTTGATGTGACCTTCCAACGGCCCAAAGCGCTGGGCGAAGGTAAAGTGACTGTCGTCGTCTAATTTCTGATCGCGAAATACCAGAACTTTGTGCCGGATTATAGCGGTATGAATAGCCTCGAATTCCGCCGCTGATACTCCTACAACAAGGTCAACGCCGCTAATCTCGGCCCCGAAACCGTTTCCTTCGACCTTAACTTCAACCTGTCCGATTCCCGTCATGACTAACCTCCAAGCCGCCGTCATGGCGCATAGCATAGCGATGACGACGCGCGAGAGGCAAGCATTACGCTCAGCATTACGGTCGGGGCGAAGACAGCCATAATGCGCCTCTCGGTCCATATATAATGATAGCCGCGCCGACTGGGTAAACCATGGCACCGGCAATATCCCAA
>CAUZBE010000060.1:0-11338 GCA_963577885.1 Alphaproteobacteria bacterium | reverse complement strand
GGCCGCCACCACCGCCGGCCCCTTGCGGCCGAGACCGGCGACCGCCTTGAAAAAGGAGGTGGATTTGATTTTGGTCTCCATCTCTTCCTCGGCTGGAATGGAATCATAGACCAGGCTAGCGCCAACCCGATAATCCGCTTGGCCGTCCTGTAAATGCACCGTGCGGATGGTGATGCCGGTGTTGACGGTGCCGGAGAACATCAGGGCGCCGATGGCGCCGCCATACCAGCGCCGTGGCGAAACCTCCATCTCCTCGATAATTTCCACCGCCTTGCGCTTTGGCGCGCCCGTCAGGGTTACCGCCCACATGTGGGAGAGGAAGGCGTCGATGCCGTCAAAGCCTTCGCGCATGCGGCCCTCCACGTGATCTACGGTGTGGAACAGCCCGGCATAGCGTTCGATGGCGCGCCGGGTTAACAGCTTCACCGTGCCGGGCCGGCAAATCCGCGATTTGTCGTTGCGGTCCACGTCCGTGCACATGGTTAGCTCAACCTCGTCCTTCTCCGAGTTATACAAGGCCAATATGCGTTCGGCGTCTTCCATGGCGTTGCCGCCCCGGCGCGCGGTGCCCGAGATGGGCGAGGATTCCACCCTGTCGCCATCCACCCGCACGAACATCTCAGGCGAGGCGCCGATCAGCTGTTCGCCGGCGAATTGAAAAAAGAACTCATACGGTGACGGATTGATCTGCCGCATCAGGCGGAACATGGCCGCCGGTGAACCGTGGTAGGCGGTCTGGTACTTACGGCTCAATATTACTTCGAAAATGTCGCCTACATGCATGCGCGCCCGCGCGTCATCCACCTTGGCCATATAGTCTTCGGGGCTATGATCGGAGGTGATGGCGCCATCGGAAAGCTGATTGGGGCTGGGGGCTTGAGCGACGCCGGTGAAGGCGGTTTCGCTCAAGCCGATGGTCGTCAGCGCGCGCCGGGTAAATTCGTATTCGTAGGCGTGAGCGACTTCGAGGCGGCGGTCTAGCACCATGATCCGATCGGGCAGATACAGATGCAGCAGCTTGTCATCCTCACCCCTGGGCATGGACAGGGCCATCTGCTCGAATTCGTAAATCAGATCAAAGCCAAAGGCGCCGTACAGCCCAAAAAATTCGTCGCGCATACCGTTGAATTCGGCCATCAAGGCCCGGATCGGGGTAAAGGTGGAGGGTTGGCGGCTGCGTTCTTCTTCGGCGAACAGGCGGTCGGGGCGGGCCACGGTGAGGATTAGGTTGCCTTCATCCCCGCTTTTCAGCTCAACGCTGGGGTCGGCCAGCAATAAGGGCCGCAACATGGCTAGGATGGGCACGCCACGGGGGTTCAGAGCGGAAAGGCGAAACTGATCCGTATGGGCGACTATTTCCAACGGAGGGTCGATAAAGCCGAAATCCCAGCGCGAATAGCGGTCTTGATCCTCGACGCCCGAGGAGAGGAAGGCGCCGCGGGTATCGTTCAGGGCATCAATCAAAAAATCGATGCCCCGTTGGAAATCAATCGCCCGGTGGGTGCGATCGATGACGATGCCGGAAAGAGATACGAAGGAATAATCGGTCATAACAGGGTTTCCTGCTGGTCTAGCCCGCCGGCGCATATTTTAAAACAATAGCTGTCGCCGCGGCGCACGATGGATAGCATTATAGATGGCTTAGAAGTGGGGGCGGACCTTATTAGCCGCCCAGGCAGGCGAGAACCCTCACCAGAGAAAGGCGATAAACTTGGGCGGATGCTGCTCCGCCACCGATATGCGCTGCCGTGTCATAGTGCCGGGACGCTAGCACGATGGCACCATAATGGTAAACTGATTTCATGGCCAGTTCTTCCCTGCATGAAAGCTATCAGGCAACGCCCTGTCCCAACTGGCCGGTGCCCCTCTCGCATCCGCATAATCTGTACGTGGTGGGGCGTCTGCACGGCCTGGCACCGGCGGTGGTCACGGGCGCCAGGGTGCTTGAACTGGGTTGCGGCGCGGGCGGTAATCTGCTGCCCATGGCGGCGACCCTGCCAGGGGGCCAATTCGTCGGCATCGATCTATCTGAGCGGCAGATCTACATGGCCCAGACGGCGGCCCAGGCGGCCAATCTGGGAAACGTTGAATTTCTGGCCGGGGATGCCCTGTCCCTGGCGCCTACCCTCGCCGGGTCCGGGGCCGGCCAACTCTTTGATTACATTATCCTACATGGTCTCTATTCCTGGGTGCCATTGGAGGTGCAGACCGCTCTGCTGCCCTTGTGCCGCCAGCTTCTGGCCCTGAATGGCATCGTCTATATCAGCTATAACACCTATCCCGGTTGGCATGCCCGCGACTTGGTGCGAGCGTTGATGTTGCGCGCCGGCAGTAGCGCGGCCAGCCCGGCGGGCCGCGCCGCCGCGGCGCGTGCCGCATTGGACGAACTGATCCCGGCTTATGCCCAGAGCGATGATGGTTATGCCAAGCTGTTGGGAGAGGAAAATACGCGGGTGGCGAAAATGGCGGATTCCTTTCTGCTGCATGACCTGTTGGAAGTGGAAAATCATCCCGTCTACATTGATGAATTCACCGCCCGCGCCGGCGATGCCGGCCTGCAATTCATCTCTGAAGCCAATGTTGCGGCGTCCAGGGAGGAAAATTTCTCGCCCGAAGCGCGCCGGCAATTGGCGGCCATCGACGACCCGATGGCGCGGGAACAGCACATTGATTTTATATTAAACCGCTCCTTCCGGCAGTCCGCGTTGTGCGCCGCCGGGCCCATGGTACAGCGGCGGATAGCCCCGGATTGGCTGCGCGACCTCTATCTCGCCTCGCCCGTGCGGCCCCTGGGTCAAGATCCCAACGGGGCCCGGGGGGAAGCCTTTTTCGCCACCCCGGACGGCGGCCGCATTAGCATGACCGTGCCCAGCGCCATCGCCGCCCTGAACCATCTGGCCCTGACCTGGCCAAATTTTTTGACTTTCGAGGCCTTGGCCTAAACCGTTCAGGATGAGGCCGTGGTGGCCGAACTGGTGATCGACCTCTACCCCCGCAACTGGCTTGATCTTCTGCCCCGGGCCGCGGTCTTTACGACTACGCCAGGGGACCGGCCTTTGGTGACCGCCCTGGCCCGGAGGCAGATGCAACAGGGCGAATTGGTAACAGACCTGCGTCACCGCAGCGTCACCATCGCCGACGCCTTTACCCGCCAGTTGCTGCCCCTTCTTGACGGCGAAATGGATCGCGCGGCGTTGATGGCTGCCATCGCGGGGTTTGGGACCTTGGATCCCGCGATGGTGGCCAACGACGACGCGGAAGCCCTGCTAGGCGCGGCCCTACACCAATTGGCGGAACGCTGTCTGCTCGTCCATTAGCCAATAGCCAATTTTTGCCTTAGATTGCGGCGCGGAGGATTCATAAATATGCAAGTAGATTGGACCGGGGCCATTATCTCGGTTTTACGCGATTGGCGGGTGCGGCAGGTCGCCTATGTGCCCGATGCCGGTCATTCGGAATTGATTCGCCGCTGTGACGAGGTGGATGATATGCGCCTGGTCCCCCTGACCACCGAGGAAGAAGGCATCGCCGTCCTGGCTGGGGCTTGGCTAGGTGGCCAGCGCGGGGTTTTGTTGATGCAGTCTTCGGGCGTGGGTAACTGCATCAACATGCTGTCTCTGGCCCGGGTCTGCCGCTTTCCCTTGTTGATGCTGGTAACCATGCGGGGGCAATGGGGCGAGTTCAATCCCTGGCAGGTGCCCATGGGGCAATTGACGCCAAAGGTCCTGGAGGCCGCTGGTAATCTGGTCTTTTCCGTCGATGAACCAGGTCAGATGGGCCAGACGATGGAAGCGGCGGCGCGCATGACGTTTGAAGGACCGGCCCAGGCGGCGGTGCTGATCGGTCAGTCGGTGATTGGCGCTAAGAGTTTTGGGAAATAATGGTAATGGCTGACCCAACGAGCGATACGATGAATGGCACTTTGGACCGCAACCGGGCGGCGGATTATCCCCTGCGCCGGCGCGAAGTGGTCGCGGCCATGCTGGCCGAGCGTGGCGATATGCTGGTGGTCGCCGGCCTGGGCGCCCCGGTCTGGGATTGCACGGCGGTGGCGGATCATCCCCTGAATTTTCCCCTGTGGGGCGCCATGGGCGGGGCGGCAGCCATGGGCCTTGGCCTGGCCATGGCTCAACCCGATCGCCGGGTCTTGGTGATCACGGGCGATGGCGAGATGTTAATGGGCCTGGGCGCCCTGACCACCATTGGTGCCCAAAAGCTGGATAATCTAGCCATCGTAGTCTGCGACAATGAACGCTATGGCGAGACCGGCATGCAACTGACCCATACCGCAGGCGGCCTCGATCTGCCGGCCATGGCGCTTGCCGCTGGTTTTGCCAGCGCGGCCAGTATCAGCTCCGACAATGAATTCAAGGCCGCCCTGCCGGCCATCCGCAGCGCCCAGGGGCCAGCCTTTTGGTCCATCAAGATCAGGGCAGAAACCCTCGCCATCGGCGCCATGCCGCCGAAAGACGGTGTGACCCTGAAGGACCGCTTTCGCTCTGCTTTGTTGGGCGCGGCTTGATCTGTGTTCCTCATGGCTCAAACTACCTGCCATAACACCGGCGATTAGCTAAGCTAGACTAAGCTTAGCTAATCGCAAATCGAACGGGTGCAACATGCTCAAAGTCAACATGCACGAGGCAAGAGCTGGTTGTCTGAACTTGTCTGCTTGGCCGAATAAGGCGAGATAGTGATTGTGGCCCACAATGGCGAGCCCGTGGTTGAGCTAAAACCTGTCGAAAAAAGAAGACGCGGAAAAGCATTTTTGGCGCTTGGGTACACGCCGACAAGGATCTTAAGCCGGGTTGGGACGAAAAGCTTCCCTTGGTGGAGGTTTTTCCTGACTGGTTCACAAAGTGAAGGAATTGCTGGATACCCATACCCTACTTTGGGCCTTGTTTACGGAGCAAAATTTCAGCGATCGAGCGGGCGAAGTCCTCGATGACCCAAGCCATCGGACGTTGGTCAGCATTGCCAGCGCTTGGGGAATTGCCATCAAGCAAGGTTTGGGCAAGCTGCCATATCTAGGCAACCTGCATCGATTAATAGACGAAGGTGATACCGAATATCTAGCGATTACGTCTGAACATTGCCGCGTCTATAGCCAGTTGCCCCATGACGGGGCACACCGCGACCCTTTTGACCAGACCCTGGTCGTACAAGCGATCGAAGAGGACGCCCATCTCCTCGGCCGCGATCCCGCACTAGACCGCTACAACGTGCGTCGGATCTGGTAACCACCGACAACAAACAGACACTATCCAGCACGGTGGCGGCGTTGGGGACGCCTGCTTTCCTTTATGGGGGATGTCGTGTAAGCCATTTAAAGCACGAGAACCAACGAGCGGGAGCGAATTGCCATGGCCATGCCAGGAACAGGGTGCTTTGTCGGCTGGTATGATTTGCAGCCGGGCGGGGAGGCCGACCATGACCACTGGCACACCCACGAACACATAATCGAACGGGTGGCAATCCCCGGCTTTTTGCGTGGTTTCCGCTACCGCTCGTTGAGCGGCAGCCCGCGCGTCTGTATCATTTACCAGGCGGAGACGCTGGCGACGCTGAACTCCCCCGCCTATTTGGAACGGCTGAACGATCCGACGCCGTGGAGCAGCCGCACGCTGCAGCTTTTCGCCGGCATGAACCGAACCATGTGTGCGGTCGCCTCCAGCCATGGCCTGGGCATTGGCGGCTACCTGCTGACGATCCAGCTTTCGGCCTTGCCGGGGCGGGAGGACGGGTTGCGTGCCTGGCTATCGGAACACGCCTTGCCGGATTTTGCCGCCCGGGCGGGTCTTTGCGGTGGGCATTTGCTGACCGGCGACCGGTCGGTTAGTGAAACCCCGACCCAGGAAAAGGAACTGCGCGGCGCGCCGGACGAAATCGCCGACTGGGTCGTCCTGGTCGAGGGCTACGACCACGCGGCGGTGGCACAGGCTAGGGCCGAATTGCTCGGCGCCGACGGCCTGTTAGGCCATGGCGGGGGCGAAGGGCCGGTGGCCGGGCTCTACACCCTAGACTACACCCTTGGAGAAGACGAGGCAAAACGGGCCTGGCGCAAACCCTAGAGCATTTTCATTCTGCAAATGCTCTGGGGTTTAGAAATTTGCCCGCGCGCCTCTGGTGGCCGCCAGAGTGGAGACGTCTCTACCCCCGTGTTGGAATGCGCAACGGAAGCACCACGATGGCGGTGCCCTGGATCGATAGTTCGTCGTCCTGATTGGTGGCGGCGTGGGTGATTTCGACGCAGTTGCGGCCTTGATCGTCGATGAATTTGTTACTGACTTCGCCGTTGATGTACAGTACGTCGCCTTCGGGGTTATGGCGGCGGATGCGGCATTTATGGTTGGCCAGGGTGCCGTCATCTCCCATCCAGTTGGTGATGTGGTGGGTCAGCCACGAATTGCGTTCCGGGCCGTAATCGTAGGCGCCCGGCGCCCCGACGGCGGTGGCGAATTCGTGCTCCCAATGCACACGCTCGGGGCAGTCAGGAATATTAAAACGGTTGGCGATGCCTAGGCCCGGATGGCGGTGGATCTGCTGCCAGGCCAGCTTGTTGGCGCGGATATACAAACCACCCCAGCCCTGGGCGTAGGCGATGAAACCGGTGATGGTCATGGGGCCTTTCAGCATGGTTGGCAATTTCTCGCCCACCGTCACGTCTTCGTAATAACGGGTTTCCCCACCGCGTACTTGTTCCTCGGCATAGTGGCGGTATATATCGACCAGTTCGTCATCGCTGTAGGTTAGTTGCCCCTTGGTCGCCGCTTTGTACTTTGTGCCCTCCTCCCGCGCCTTATCCCGTTCCGTGCGGAAGCACCAGCTATCGGCGCTGGCGACGTTGTCGCCGTCCTGGTTATAGAACTCCACGTGATAGATCTGCTGGATAGCCCGGCCGGAAAACTGGGTATCATGGGGGATCAGTTCCTTCAGCCAGGCTTCGCAGTTGATCGCATCGTTGCGCCGCACGGGTTGGTACCAGTGCCAATCGGCCCCGGCCCACATGGCGTGTATGCCCGGCAGGCCACCCACGTAGCCGGAGATGATCCGGTTCGTCGCGAACAGAAAGCTGGGTAGGGCGATCAGGCCGCCGAATTGGCTGTTGGCGGCATATTCGGGATCGCACCACAGGGGATTATCATCGCCGATGCCGTTGGCGTAATGGCGGATGTTGTCGCGGGTCGCCTCATAGCACCAGGGCTCAGGCATCGCGCCGATCTTGACGCCAATGCGCTTTTGCAGGTCTTCTAGGCCGCGTTCGGTAATTTTCGGGAAACGTCTCGTGCTTTCGTCGTTCATGGATTTATTCTCCTCTCGCGGCCGCTTCGCGGTCCCGCAGAATTTTCCGATTTACCTTACCCGCTGGCGTCTTTGGTAATTCGTCCGTGAAGACGACGATGCGGGGATATTCGTGGCGGCTTAAATGATCCTGAGCGAATTTTTGCAGCTCCGTGGTGAAGCCATTGTCGCCCATCCGCGCGCTGACGATGAAGGCCTTAACCACCAGGCCACGCACCGCATCCGGCGCGCCGATCGCGGCGGCTTCCAGAACGTCGGGGTGTTTTAACAAAGTATCCTCGATCTCCATGGCGCTCATGGTCCAGCCGGCGGAGATAATGACGTCGTCCGCCCTGCCACCGTGGAAGAAATAGCCGTCCGGGTCCCTATGGCCCCGGTCCTTGGTGGGGAACCAGCCGTCCCGACGCATTACCATGATTTCGCCCACTTCGTCGGCCGCACAAAGCTCGCCGTCAGGATCCAGGATCGCAACTTCCTGGCCTGGCATGGGCAGGCCCAGGGCGCCCAGCTTGGGTGGCAGGTCCGCCGCGCCCGGATAACTGCCCAGCAATACGCCGACTTCCGTGGTGCCGTAAAAGCTGCCCGGATACTGACCGAAGGTTTCCTTGGCCCACTGGGCGGTGTCCGTGTCCATGGGCTCGCCGGTGAAGCTCAACTTGTCCAGATTAAAACTATGGCGGCGGGCGCTACCAACGTTCTTCATCATGCGGTAATGGGTCGCCGCCGCCGACAGATTGGTGATCTCAAACTCTTCCAGCGCCGCCATCAGACGCTCCGGGTCGAACTTGCCGGCATAGCTGGCCGTGGTGACGCCCAGGGCATGGGGCGCCAGAGTGCCATGCCACAGGCCATGGCCCCAGGCGGTTGAGGAGGGACACATGAAGCGGTCACCGGGTCTGGTGCCGGTGCCGTACAGGGCCGCCAGCATGACGGTGACGATGGATTGGTGGCGATGCTGGACCGCCTCGGGCAATTCCCGCGTGGTGCCGGAAGTGTATTGGTACATGGCCATGTCGCTGCCGGAGGTCTGCATTTCAAACGCGGCTTCGTGGTTTTCCAGCATGGCCATGAAATCGCTATCGGCAATGGCCACTGCACAGCCCACATCCACGGCCAATTCCGCCTTTTCAGGCGCCAACAGCAGCAATTCCGGCTGGCAGTCGCCAAGCCGTAGGCGCAGGCCGTCCGGGCCGAACAGGGTAAACAGTGGCACCGCCACGCAACCTGCCTTCATGGCCCCATACAGGGCCGCATAGAACGGCAATGACGGCTCCACCATCAGGGCCACCCGGTCGCCCGGCGCGATGCCCTGGGCGCGTAAATAATTAGCGTAGCGCCCGGACCAATCGGACAATTCGCCAAAGGTAAAACTTTCTGAACCGCCCGTCGCCATGGCGATGCGCACGGCCACCCGGTCACGGGGATGTCGGCCCAGGCATTCGTGGGCGATGTTCAGGTGGGCTCGCTCGCCATCGAACAGATCCCACAGCCGTTCCTTGGAACAATAGCGCTGGGCATCGGCGTAGGAGCCGTAGTCGGTCAGCAAGGGCATGCGGGCAACCCGGATTAAGATGACTATGGGAAGACTATGGACCTGGACAGTATTGTCAATACACAATATTATTGTCTATAGACAAAGAACGATGCCCATGACCGAAACCACGGAAATACATAGGACAGGCCCGGCGCGGCCCGTGACGGCGGTCAGCCGGGCGGCCGGGATCTTGCGTCATTTGGGCCGCAGTCAAACAGCCCTGGGGGTCAACCGCATCGCCCGCGACTTGGGTCTGATACCCAGCACGGCGTTGCATATTCTGCGCACTCTGGCGCATGAGGATTTGGTGATTTTCGATGCCAGTTCCAAGCGTTACGCCTTGGGCGTTGGTATTCTGGGCATCGCGCGGGATTTATTGAGCCAAGGTGGCTATGTACAGGCGGTACAGGCTCAATTGGAGGCAATCGCGGCTACCTTCGAGGTGACCGCCGTGGCCGTTGAACTGGATAGTCACGATCATATGGTGGTGGTTGGTCTGGCCCGATCCCAATTGGATTTGAGCATTCACGTGAACATTGGCAGCCATTTCCCGGCCTTGATCTCGGCCACCGGCCGTTGTGTCGCGGCGCAAAACAATTGGGACCGGGCCGAATTGCGGCGCCGTTTCAAACAACTGCGTTGGCAGAACCCGCCCGCATTCAAAACCTGGCTGGGCGAGATCGAGGCGGCCCGGCGGGACGGCTTCGCCATCGACGACGGCAATTATATTCGCGGTGTCGTTGTTTTGGCCGCGCCCATCACACCGTTGCCGGGGGCGCCAGACGGCCCCAGCCGGGCCGTGGTAGCGGTTGGTCTCGGGGTGCAGTTGGATGGCGGCCAGCGCCAGGACCTGGCGCGCAGGCTGCGCGCGGTGGCCGATAATCTGGCGGATGCGCCTTGAACGCCAACCACGTGCTATGATTAAAGCATGAACCAGCAGGCCCAAAACCGGCAATCCCAGGCTCTTCCCAAGGGTTATCAACCTTTTGCCCATAGTGGTGCGTTTGGTGATTGCATTGGGCCTTTTGGTTTTCGCGCGGAAGCAACAGGCGGCTTTCGCTATGGCTTTCACAGCCGCGCCTTGCACGCTAACCCAAATGGGGCGCCCCACGGCGGCGCCCTGTACAGTTTCGCTGATCATATTACAGGTCATGCGGTGGTGCATGTGACGGGCAGGCTCTGCGCCACGATCAAATTCAAGGTGGAGTATCTGGCGCCAGGGCCCCTGGATAGCCTGATCGAGGGTCAGGTAGAATTGCTACGCATCACCCGCGCCATGGTTTTCTGCGGGTGCGCCTGTTCACCGGCGACCGCACCTTGATGACCGCCAGCGGGGCTTACAAATTATTCGCCCCCTACAAGCCTGGCCAGTACGGATCGGCAAAACCAACAGCACTGCCGCCCGCGCCGCCTACAAATAAAAGGCCGCCAGCTCCTGACGGCTTTCAACCTTTTCCCAATCAGGCCGCCTTTGCAGAGCTGTGTGGCCCAAACCATTACCGCCGCCTGGCGGACGGCGGCTTCGTCAACGGCTTTCAATCCAGGGCACTGCATGACAATACCAACCAGGTCGCTCATGGCGGCGCCATATTTACCTTCGCTGACGACTTTATGGGCCGCGCCGCCTCGGGCGTGTCGCGGCGCTATACCACCACCGTGGCCATGAACGTGGAATATCTTACACCCGGCCCGCTGGATGCATGGATCGAGGGTACGGCGGAAATCAGCCATCTGGACGATGACTTCACATTTGTCCGAGGCTGCGTATTTCATGGCGAGCGCACGCTTTTAACCGCCGACGGCGTTTGGCGGTTGTTAAAACCCTATGAAAAGCCAGAACCGGAGGCGGCAAAATGAGCAACCCCGTCAGCCATCAAGACATTGGTAGCGCCAGGATCACGCGGGTCGAGGAAATGGCTGGTCCGGCGTTTCGGTTAACCACGCTGTTTCCCGATTGGGACGATGCGGTATTCGCGGTGCACAAGGACTGGCTGGTGCCCAACTATGTCAACCCGGAGAAGATGACAGCGTTGTTGAGCATGCATTCATGGGTCGTCCAGTTCAACGGGCTGACCGTACTGATCGATACCTGTGTCGGCAATGACAAGGACCGTATGCCCGCGGAACGCTGGCATCACCAGCAAGGGCCGTATTTACAACGCCTGGCGGATGCGGGTTTTCAGCCTGGCGACATCGACATGGTCATGTGCACCCACTTGCACGTGGATCATGTGGGCTGGAACACCCAGTTGATAGATGGCCACTGGGTACCCACTTTCCCCAACGCCAAGTATGTCTTTTCCCGCGCGGATTTTGAATATTATCAAGCCAATGCCAATGCCAATGCCGAAGACATGGATGGTCTGAGTTTTGCTGATGCCGTGTTGCCCATCGTCGAACATGGATTGGCTGAAATGACCGATGGCACCCATGCCCTGGCGGACGGTTTGCTGTTGGAGCCGGCGCCCGGCCACACGCCGGGTCATGTGACTTTAAAGCTCGAAA
>CAUZBE010000059.1:0-11356 GCA_963577885.1 Alphaproteobacteria bacterium | reverse complement strand
CACGGTACGCGATGCTAGCCAGCGCGACTATAAGACTTTTGTCGTCACCGATGCCACCGGCGAACTGGAACAGGAACGCCACGATTTCGCTATCAACACCATGGCATTCTTGTTCGCGGACGCCGTGACCGTCGATGGTATGATCCAGATTTGGCAGTCAAAACAGTCATCGGCTGCCTAAGACCAGGACCGTTTTGTCTGGCGGGCAAATTGAATTTGTCTAGGCGTTGACGAGGGCCGGCTCTTTGGCTGGGGTCAGGGTGAAGCCCTTGTAGGCCTTGCCGGCAATATCGTCGCAGGCGCGCTTGTAGCGGTCAAAGCCGCCAACATAGGGCATGAAGATGCGCGGCTTGCCTGGGATGTTGGCGCCCATATACCAGGAATTGGCCAGCGGATAGAGGGTTGAATTAGCTACTTCATTGCTATGGGCGACCCAGGCGTCCTCGGCTTCCGCGTCAGTCTCGATCCGTGCCATGCCGTGCGCGGCCATGTGCTCTAGGCAATCGATGATCCAATCCGTGTGCTGTTCGCAGGCAAGGATCATCTGTGCCTTGACCGACGGGCTTTGCGGTCCGGTAATTAGGAACATATTGGGAAAGCCAGAAATCATCAAGCCGAGATGGGAACGTGGCCCATCGGCCCATTTGTCTTGTAAGCTGATGCCACCAATTCCGCGCAAGTCAATTTCGAGCAGGGCGCCGGTCATGGCGTCAAAACCAGTAGCGAAGACGATAGCATCGAGGTTGTATTCTGTGTCCTTGGTGCGCAGGCCGGCGGGCGTGATTTCTTCGATCGGTGTTTTTCTGGCGTCTACCAACGTGACGTTGTCGCGGTTATAGGTCTCGTAGTAATCGGTATCGAGGATCAGGCGCTTGGTCCCAATGGGATGGTCGTTGGGCGCTAACAGTTCGGCCACCTCCGGGTTATTGACCGTGCCGCGGATCTTTTTGCGCACGAATTCCGCTGCCGTGTCGTTCGCCGCCTTATTCACCAGCAGGTCATTGTAGGCATAGAGGAAACTGATGGAGCCCCCCGCCGCCCACTTTGCCTCGTAGGCGGCATTGCGCTCTTCCTCGGAGGCCTCAAGTGCCGATTTCACCGGCGGCGGGTGACCGGCAATACCAAAGGGCGTATCCAGGGCCGCGCTACGGCGTTCGGTGTATTCCGCCTTGTGCCGGCGTTCCACGTCTGGGTCCAGCGCCCCGTTTCGGGCCGGCAGGGTGAAATTAGCAGTGCGTTGAAAGACGTGCAGATGCTTTGCCTGTTTGGCGATCAGCGGGATCGACTGCACACCGGAGGAACCGGTGCCGATGACGCCGACCCGGAGGCCCGTGAAGTCCACGCCTTCATGGGGCCACAGGCCGGTGTGGTACGATTTTCCCTTGAAACTCTCCAGGCCGGGGAAGTCCGGCATTCTTGGCGTCGAGAGGTTGCCGGTTGCCATGATGCAAAACGGCGCCGAGAACACGCCGTTACCGTCGGTCTCTAGGGTCCATCGGTTGGCGACCTTGTCAAACTTGGCCGTGAGGATGCGGGTGTCGAACAGAATATCGCGGCGCAACTCAAAGCGGTCAGCGACATGGTTGATGTAGCGCAGGATTTCCGGTTGTGTGCCGTAGCGTTCGGGCCATTGCCATTCCTGCTGCAGCTCGTCAGAGAAGGAATAAGAATATTCCATGCTTTCCACGTCACAGCGGCAGCCTGGATAACGGTTCCAATACCAGGTGCCACCAACGTCGCTGCCCGCTTCAAAAACCCTGACGTTGAGGCCCAGCGCGCGCAGGCGATGCAATGCGTAAAGCCCTCCGACCCCCGCGCCTACGATGATCGCATCGAATTCAGTGGCGGTCTTTTTGTTTGTTGATGGCGTTGTCTGCTGCGGCATGGCTCGCTTCTCCTGTGACACACATTTCCTCATAATCCGCATAAATCCGTATACAGTTCCAGCTCTCGTCATTGGTACCACGATAGCTGCTCTGCCGCCAATACGCCTCGTAGTGGTGGCAGAGCAGTCGATTTTAAAACAGTTTCATTGTTTGATACACGGGCACTGTCCTGTTTATTACATAATTGAAGCCGTATGCATGGTGCGAGCACATTAAAACCTTGAATTCATTGGTTCCGACAAGTAGGCACGATAATTGCGTCCTTTTTTGTAGGAGGCCTACGGGTTACGGCGAACTTATCTGCACCGACTTGAGAGTAGAATATCATGCCAAACACACAGCGCCACAACATGGGCCTGGCCCGCCAAGACGGTCTTTCGGAACCTTCAGATTTATGGCTGCACGCCCGCCCGCCATAACGCATTGCACCCAACGCGGCATTTAGGATGCTGCTGAACTTCTGACTGTCATGCAGACGTGCCGGCAACGCGCCACGATAGTTCTTACCTTAATTCACCGCATGTTCCATTCCGCTAAAAATGATTTTTGTGGCGGAGATCTATCTCTCGATTGACCGGTCCTCAGGCAATCTTGCCACGGGCCGCTACGTCCTGGACGGCGACAACGACATCGTCCTGTAACAAGTGAACTTGATCCACCATATTACTGACCACGCAGGCGTGGTTGGGAACAATCCTGATCCGGTCGCCAACGGAGAAACAGTCTTTTGATCGGCTGCAATCTAGATGGCCATGCTCCTCACTTAGGTTTGTAATTATCACGTCCGGATGACCGATCACCAAGCCATGGCCCTTTAGGCCGAACAGGTCGGTGGTCAAGATTTTGCTGCCGGCGTCAATTATGGCCCGATCCGGCGTTGGTACGCTGACCACCGTGGCGAGAACGTGCAAGGCGCAATCGGATAATGCACAGACCTCTCGTTCCAGCAGACTGCGGTCATTATAAATATAGGTCCCGATCCGATACTCATCGACGATGGGAGCCTCGTGTGCCCGCCAGCAATCGGGGCTGCCGCCGCTGGAAATAGTGGTACAGGCATAACCCGCATCGGCCAGCAGAGCCTTGGCCGCGGTCATAAATGTTTGTACGGCCGCCGTGCCGCCCGTGGCTGGATAGGTCATCAGGCCGGCAAAGCGCAGACCCATGCTTTGGCCTATCTGCTGGGCCAGCTCGACGGTGGCTTCGGGTGTTTGCACGCCGCAACGGCCGGCGCCGGTGTCACATTCGATCAATACCGCAAGAGGCCAGTCCGCGTCCGCGAAGGCGCTGCTCAAGCCTACAATCACAGTGGGGTTGTCGGCCGTCACGGACAGTTTTATATTGTCATGTAAACTGCGTAGTCGCACTAGTTTGGCCTCGCCGATGATGTTGTATGTCAGCAGAATGTTTTCGATACCAGCATCCGCCATGACCTCCGCCTCGCCAATTTTCTGACAGGTGATGCCGACAGCGCCGGCATCGATTTGCGCCTTGGCGAGGCTGGGCAATTTATGTGTCTTGATATGCGGCCTCAGCGCGATGTCGTGCTCGTCACAATAAGCCTGATACGAGTGGAGATTGTTTTCTACTACATCAAGGTCGATCACCACCGCGGGGGTGTCGATTTGGTCAGTCGTCAAGCCGTCGCCTCCAATCCGGTTTAATGACGTTTCACAATTTGCCCCGCCCGTTCGGGGCAAAGATTGCCTTGCAGCAGCGACAGGGTACCGTTGACCAGAACATAGTCGATCCCAACGGATTGCCGTAGTGGATTTTCAAAGGTAGCCAGATCGATGATCCGCGCGGGATCAAACACTACCAGGTCGGCAAAGGCACCGATTTGAACCGTGCCACGATCCGCCAAATCAAAGGTCTGCGCCGGCAACCCGGTCATCTTGTGTACCGCGGTTTCCAGATCGAACAGTCCCAGCTCGCGGCAATAATGGCCCAAGACCCTGGGGAAGGTGCCCCATAGGCGGGGATGGGGGTGCTCGTCATGGGGTAGGCCGTCCGAGCCAATCATGGTTGGGGGATAGGCCAGGATCCGCTGCACGTCTGCTTCATCTATCTGAAAATAGATCGCCCCCGCTGGTGATAGTTTGACCGCAGCCTCTTTTAACGTGCACCCCCATTCCTCGGCAATGTCCGTCAGATCGCGGCCCTTGGCCTTGGGATATGTTTGCGACGTGGTGATCATGACCCGGATGTCGCCGTTGACCCAATCGGGGTCCAGCACAGTGGAGCCTGCGGCGTAGGGATAGGCATCCAGGCCCATGGCGACTGATTTTCGGGCTTCCTCGATAAAGGCCAGGGTCTCGCCACTGCGGCCCCAGTTCGCAGGCAGAGAACATTTGTGGTGCGAGACGACCACGGGCACATTAGCACGTTGGGCGGTGGTCTGTGTTTCCTGCAATGATGCGATGACGTTATTGGCCTCGTCGCGCATATGGGTCGTATAAATGCCGCCGACCTCAGACAGAACTTCCGCGAGGGCGATGACTTCCTCCATATCGGCGGCTGACGAGGTTTTATAATACAGTCCAGTGCTAAATCCGATCGCGCCGGCAGCTATGGAGGCAGACAGCTTGTCCCGCATGACGTCGATTTCACCGGCTGTAGCGACCCGGTTCAAGTCATCCATGGCGCCGGCCCGCAAGGTGCCGTGACCAACCAGTGCGGCGACGTTAACGCTGGGCCGAGCCACCTCGACCGCCGCCAGATATTCTGCCATGGTATCGAAGTGGTAGCTATCACGATTGCCCAGCAGGTTCAGGGGCGGCGGTGGGTCGATATCGGTAATCGGGGATAGAGAGATGCCGCAGTTTCCAACGATGACCGTGGTGACCCCCTGGCTGAGTTTTGCCGGCATGGTGGGGTTGATCAAAACCGCATTATCATCATGGGTATGCACGTCGATGAAGCCGGGCGCCAGCACCCGGTCCGAGGCGTCAATTTCTAGCGCACCCCACCAATGGCCGCTGTCGTCCGGCGCCGCGATTGCAGTAATCCGTTCGCCCGATATGGCCACGTCCATGGCCACGGACGGTGCGCCGGTGCCGTCGATCAGGCGGCCACCGCGGATGACGATGTCAAATTTTTCCGTTTCTATTTCGCTGGCCACGTGACCCATCTAGATTCCTATCATGAAGATTGATCGCCGCATTGGTTACATACAATGGCCGCACCTGCGGGCAACAAATGGATCATAGTGACCATTCATTGCGGCCGGCCTCACCAGCGATGGTGGTGCGGGCCATGACACGGGCCTGATCGCCCGGCCAGGTTTGGCCGCGATGCAGAACGCAACGGTTATCCCAAATGACAAGGTCGCCCGCGCTCCAGTAATGGGTAATGGTGCGCGGGAGCTGACAGGCATCGTCGCAGAGCTTTTGCAACAAGGTCCGGCTTTCGGCTTCATCCTCGCTTAGGATATGGCTGGCGTGGCGGCCAATATACAGATTTTTGCGCCCGGTTTTCGGGTGCGTCCGGATCAGGGGATGTTGCACGGGTGGCAAGGCGGCTTGTTCTTCTTCGCTCAAAACCGTTAAGCCGCCGACCAGACCCTGGCTGTACACATAACTATGCACCGCTACTCTGTCTTCCAGCCAGGCCTGCATATACGGCGCCAGTTCGTCATAGGCGGCCCGCATGTCGGCGAATTCGGTGCCACCACCTGCATCGGGCACCTGGTGGGCGGCCAACAGCGATCCCATCGCCGGTACCCGCTTGAAAGAACTGTCCGTATGCCAGCCTCTATTGCCCTTCAGGAACAGGCCGTGCTCGCTTTTATGAGGCCACAAGGTACCGTCGTGCTTGACGTTGGACAATATGATGAGTTCCGGTGGCACGCGGCTGTCTTCTGCGATACTGCGCTCCAACTCACCGAAGCGGCGGCTGAAAGCGATATGCGTCGCGTCCGACAAATCCTGCCCGGGGAAAATCAGGACGCCATATTGGTACCAGGCTGCCTCGATTTTGCCAAAAGTGTCGTCGTCCAGGCCCTCACCCAATTCCACACCGGTGATAGTCGCCCCCAATGTTGCCTCGCAAGGTTTGATGTCCATCCTTCGTCCTCCCTAAATTTCTCAGGCCACTAAACCTTGCCGTCTTCTTTCAAATCCTTGTAACGCTTCTTGGCCTCGATCCAGTCATCGTAAACACCGCCCTCCAGGAACGGTTGCTCGTTCGAGAAGATCAGCCGTTTCCAGTCCTCGCCGCCGGGCCATTGCTGTGGCGCCTGGACAGTGGTGCGCGGAGCGGCAGCATTTTCTAACTGCGCTAGGGCCAGCGCGAAGATCTGCCGTTGTTCCTCCACTTCGAACGGTCGACCGCAGGGATTGCCCAGGGGGTAGTCAACGAAGACCATGCGGGCCACACCGCAATATTCGACGATGTCGCGGGCGTTGGCGATTAATACAGTAGGGATGCCGTTTTCTTCTAGGTAACGGGCGACCAGACTCACGGTCTGGTGGCAAACCGGTCAAACCGGTGTAAGGACGACCGCATCGACGCCGTCCTCGCGGCAACGGCGCAGCACCTCCGGCCCGTCCACGGTCAGGGTCCGGCGGTGGCTATAGGCAGTAAAGACACCATGCAGCCGCGGCGCCACGCTGCCGATGAGGCCTTCGGCGGCGGCCTCGTGCAGGCGCGTGATCGGGAAGTAGCTATCCACGTCGTCCAGGTTGGTGGCGTATTTATCGTAATGTTCCTGGCGGCTGTAAAGACGGTCGAGGGGCGTATCGGCGGCAATGGAATAGACATTACCGACGAATAATTGTTCGGCATGATTATCCTCATCGTTCTCGCCGCGTACCGTAATATCCGAGGTCGACACCAAAGAGACCCGTGCCTCCGACAGAGGTTTGCTCAATTT
The DNA here is from genome assembly GCA_963577885.1 of Alphaproteobacteria bacterium. Classification (GTDB taxonomy): domain Bacteria; phylum Pseudomonadota; class Alphaproteobacteria. The sequence goes on along the minus strand of CAUZBE010000059.1, from coordinate 4,597 downwards.
GGAAAACGGCACCTCGTCAAAGTGGGCCCATTCATAGGGTTTTTCATAGCCCTGGCCGAGGTAGTATTCTCGTGTTTTATCGATATATCTTACATGGGACATTCAGGGGCCTTCCTTTAATTCAATACGTATATTTTTCGTGTGCGCTTCGGGGGCGGTGAGGCTCAGATCTGTGTCAATCGCGCGCGCAAGGGCAAGTAACGCGGATTTTGCCATGTTAAGCCTGTTTTTGGCTAGTTTGTAATTTCTGGCTATTCACGCCTTGAATTCCGGCACCGCGTTGCGTGCCATGCTGGTCGCAAAACTGGGCGAGAAACTCTATATGGCTGCCTTCTCAACCCTATCTGTGGTCTCGCTGTTTTAGCTGATTTTGTCCTATGGCGCCGCGCCCCACATGGAATTATGGGCCGACGTCACGGGGATGAAGCATTTGTCCATGCTGCCGATGCTAATCGCCATTATCTTGGCGGTGTTTGCATTCAGCACGCCAAACCCTACGTCGGTGGGCGGCGATCGGATCCTAGCCCGGGAACAGGCGGCGCGCGGTATCATCAAGGTTACGCGGCATCCCTTTATGGTCGCGGTCGGCATCTAGTCCGTGGCCCATGTTTTGGCTAATGGGGACCTGGCCGCTTTGATATTGTTCAGCGGCTTTCTGGCCTTGTCGCTGATTGCCCCCCCCAGATTGATGTCAAGCGGGCCGCTAAATATCCCGAAGACTGGCCCCGTTTTCTGGCTCAGACGTACTGGCTGCCATTCGCGGCCATTCTCCAGGGTAGGACAAAGGTTACGTGGGCGGAAATCGGTTAGGGCTGGATCGCTGCTGGCGTGGCGCTTTATCGGGTAATATTGTTGGTTGTGCATCAATGGGCTTTTGGCGTGACGCCGCATCCCTTTGGTTAAAGCCGCAGGATAAAATTTACCATTGGCCACTATGCATGATAAACGCTTGTAGCTGCCCGGTTGGTGTGGAATGTGTTGAGACTGGATTATGGGGATTTGAGGGTGATGGATTCTACAGTCCTGTTGAAATACGACCAGCGTGTGCCGCGCTATACCTCCTATCCCACGGCAGTCCAATTCACCGATCAAGTGGGCCGGGAACAACACGCCCAATGGCTGGCCGAAGTGGGTCGCGAAGAACCGGTTTCATTGTATGTACACGTCCCGTTTTGCGAGGTTTTGTGCTGGTATTGCGGCTGTAATACCCAGGTGGGCCGGCATCAGAACACCTTCGAGACTTATACCGACCTGGTCTGCCGGGAAATTGATATGGCGGCTGCGCAACTGGGCGCCAAACCACGGGCGGCGGCGGTGCACTGGGGCGGTGGCACGCCCAGCAGTATCGGGCCTGCGCGCATGGGCCGAATCATCGACAAATTGCGTGCGCATTTCGAATTTCTGCCCGACGCCGAAATCGCCGTGGAAATCGACCCCCGGGTTCTCTCGCCCGAAGATATCATTACGCTGACCCGCGATATGGGTGTCAACCGCACCTCCATCGGGGTGCAGGATTTCGATGCCGAAGTGCAAAAGGCGGTAAACCGGGTACAGCCCTATGATCTGGTAGCTGAAACGGTGAAGAATTTGCGGGCAGGGGGCATTGCCGATCTGAACCTGGATCTGATGTATGGCCTACCGTTTCAACGCCAGGATAATTTTGGCGCCTCCGCCGATCTGGCGGTTGGCCTGGCGCCGGAGCGGATGACCCTGTTCGGCTATGCTCATGTGCCGTGGATGTTTTCCCACATGAAATTAATCAAGGACGATGATCTGCCGAATGCGGAAGCGCGCCTGGCCCTGTTCGATCTCGCCCTGCAACGGCTGAATGCGGCAGGCTATGTCCACATCGGCTTGGATCATTTTTCCAAGGCCGGTTCGGAAATGGCCGTAGCCCAGCAGGAAGGCCGATTGCACCGTAATTTTCAGGGTTATACCACCGATACCGCGAAAACCCTTTTGGCCTTTGGCGCCTCGGCCATTTCCACCCTGCCCAGCGGTTTTATCCAAAATAAATCCGCCGCCCGGGATTATATGAATGCCATTAAGGACGGTGGCCTCGCCACCGCACGCGGCGTTCGCCTTAGCAACGATGACCGGCTGCGTTCGGACATAATCGAGCGCCTGATGTGTAATTTCCATGTCGATCTGGAAGCGACCTGCAATCAGCACGGCGTGCCTGTCCGCGAGCTAGCTGATGACCTGAACAAGCTGCAACCCCTGATCGCCGATGATCTGGTGGCGGTCGACGGCTGGCGGGTCGACGTTTTGCCCCGGGGCCGCATGCTGGTCCGCATGGCCTGCGCCGCCTTCGATCAATATCACGCGCCGAACCCAGATAAACCAGCCCACGCGCGGGCTATCTAATGCTCATTGAGCCCGAGAGCAGGCACACTACGTCGTTCGCTGATCCTCTGTAACTTGCGCTTCAAGGATCGGCCTGTAGGCTTTTCAAAAAATCCAATACATAAGTATAGAACAGCCTAAGGTCAGCCCAAGAAAAAGAATAAACTGAATGATCCCGGCGACGGGAGTCAGATGCCCCGCGTAATTGGCGAATGTGGCCTTAAATATGGGGCTAACGGCGAGCAGGGTAACGGCGTTATTTAAGTAGATTGAGTAGGTAATATTGTCGAAATGTTGAAATACACGATTCTTTAAAAATTTGGGTATGGTCCCTTGACCCGCGGGCGTAGTGAATATCAGGACTGCAAATGCAGCGATGGCCACGCCGTCATCGAAACGGAAATGCATGGCTGCCAATAGGCAGATTACAGATATGATGTCGAAGTGATACCACATTAGGATTGTTCTGGCCTTCGCGGCGTTCTGTGTGAGACCAAACAAGCCGATGCCGATCAGGAAACCGGCAAGGCATCTTAAGACACCGAAGTCGAAGGTAATGTTCAGGTTTCCAAATCTCCATTCCTAAAAGGTGTAAAAAGATCTCCCAAGCCGATAAATATGATTGATGACCAAATGCGTAATGCATTTTTTATAAGTATTAAAACTGGGAATACTAGATAGGCTGCCATTCCTGTGCCTATGGACCAAGATGTATTGTTCCATACCAGATTGCCGTGGCGTCCCCATGAATAATTCGGCAATAAATTAGAAATAAGTATAGGGACTGTCGGAGATAGCTAGGACAAGTATTCATTACTCACTGTTTTATATACCTTAACCGGTTCTGTGGGTTAGGGTTTTTGAAACGCCACTCGCATTCCTTCAAAAATAGCCCGAAATGCTCCCTGGGAACGCCGTTAATTTTCCGCAAATCAGCCCTTGGCTTATGATGGGAACAATTTTTCCTTAGTGATGAAAGTAACGAAACCAAATGTCTGAAACAGCTAGCAGCGCCGGTCATGCAGGCGCGAAACGTATCGTCTATTTTGAAAAATTCGCCGATCCGGTGACGGGCGCTATCCTGGCCCGGGATCCCTCTATCCATGTGCAGCGATTAGAATTAAGCACTTCCGACGCCGAAATTTGGCAGGCCTTTTCTGCCGCCCACGGCTATCAGATACGCGCGGCGCGGGACGAGTTGCCGGAACAATTTTTTGCCAATGGCAAATTTCTGGTCCGTTGCCCCAACATGCTTGTGGTTTCCTCCATGGGCGCGGGCTTTGACACGGTTGATCTGGATGCCTGTACGGGCGGCCGGTGTGATCGTGGTTAATTAGGCGGGCGGCAATGCCGAGGCCGTGGCCGAACATGCCCTGGGCATGATGTTGAGCCTATCCAAGCGGACGGGCGAGACCGATCAGTTCATGCGGGCCCAGGACGGTATCGCGCGCAATAGCTATATGGGCCGCAATATCCAGGGCAAGACCATGGGCCTCATCGGCCTGGGCCATATTGGCCGGCGCATGGCGGAATTATGCGGCAGCCTGTTCGGCATGCGCATCCTGGCCTATGACCCCTACTCTTGAAGACAGCGATTATTTTGAGCGGGGCGCCGTTCCGGCATCGTTCGACGATGTGCTGGCGAATGCAGATTTCGTCACCGTGCATTGCCCGCGTACGGTGGAAACCATCAATCTGTTCGATGCCCGCGCCTTCGAAAAGATGAAGCCAGGGGCTATTTTCATCAACACCGCCCGAGGCGGCATCCACGATGAAGCGGCGCTGCATGCGGCGTTGCAAAGCGGCCATCTGGGCGCCGTCGGCCTGGACATCTGGGCCGTGGAGCCGCCGCCAAAAACCCATTCCTTGCTCAGCTTACCCAACGTCATGGCCAGTCTGCACACCGCGGGCGTGACCCACGAATCCCGCCACCAGGTGGCCACCTATGCCGGCGAGCAGCTATTGGACATCTTCGCCGGTCGCCGTCCGCCCCGTCTGCTCAACCCGGAAACCTGGCCGGTCTTTCAAGAGCGTTACAAGGCCCTGTTCGGGGGCTAGCGCTGAATTGGCGGCAAAGATATGAATGCCGCCACCTTGCTGCCGCCAATCATTTATTTAGGCGCAGCCATTGCCGAGATTGCCGGTTGCTTTGCCTTTTGGGCCTAGCTTCGCCTGGATAAGTCCGTATGGCGGATTATTCCTGGCCTGGCAAGCCTCGTGCTTTTCGCATTTTTTTTGACTAGGATCGATA
>CAUZBE010000058.1:0-11392 GCA_963577885.1 Alphaproteobacteria bacterium | reverse complement strand
AACTCAGGCCACGGATGCCTGGAGCCGATTAGCCGCATTGGTAGCCGAACATAAAATTTTGGAAAGGGATGTCGCGGCCATCGACCTGCGCCTGCCCGATCGTCTGGTTTTGCGTCTGACACCGGAAGCGGCGGCCAGAAGAAATAAAAACGGGAAGGACACCTGATATGGCCATGGGCAAAAATGGTCTCGTCACCGCCTTGGACATCGGCAGCACCAAGGTCTGTTGCTTCATCGCCCGGCCCGATGGCGCCGGCGGCATGCGGGTTATCGGTATTGGCCACCAGGTTGCCAAGGGTATGCGGGCGGGCACCGTGGTCGACATGGACGCAGCCGAGGAGGCCGTGCGTGGGGCCGTGGATGCGGCTGAGCGGATGGCTAAAGAGCGGGTCGACGCCGTGCTGCTGAGTTTTTCGGGCGGCCGGCCTGCCTCGCGCTTGATCGATGTGGAAACCGACATCGCTGGCCACGAAATCGGCGAGCGCGATTTGAAACGCGCCCTGGCCCAGGCCCACATGCTGGCCCGGCAAAGTAGCGAGGGCCGGGAAATACTGAATGCCATTCCCGCCGGTTATTCCATCGACGGCGCGCCTGGCTATCGCGAGCCCCGAGGCATGTTTGGTTCTCGTCTGGGATTGCGTCTGCATGTGGTTTCCGCGGCCATGGGGCCGCTGCGAAACTTAAAGCTGTTGGCCGAACGCTGCCATCTTGAAATTGCCTCTTTGGTAGTAGCAGCCTATGCCTCTGGTCTGTCGACCCTGGTCGAGGATGAAGTGGATCTGGGCGTAACCTTGATCGATATGGGCGGTGGCAGCACCGACGCAGCGGTCTTTTACGACGGCCATATGATCCATACGGACCAGGTGCCGGTCGGCGGCAATCATGTCACCAACGATATTGCCCGTGGTCTGTCCACGTCCAGCGCCCATGCCGAAAGGCTGAAAACGCTGCACGGCAGCGCCGTGGCTGGTCCGGATGATGAACATGCCATGGTCAGCGTGCCACGGGTCGGTGAAAGCGGCGCTGACGCGGTGCAACAAATTCCCCGCTCCATGCTGATCGGTATCATTCAGCCGCGGATCGAGGAGACCCTTGAGCTGGTGCGCGATCAGCTCCAGGCCTCGGGCCTGGCGCGGACCGCCGGGCGGCGCGCGGTGTTGACCGGCGGTGCGGCCCTGCTGACTGGGGTGCGAGAACACGCAGCTAGGGTTTTGGACAAACAGGTTCGGGTCGGGCGCCCCCTGGGCGTGCATGGCCTGGCCGAGGCGACTGAAGGACCGGCTTTCGCCTCGGCCGCCGGATTGTTGGCCTATGCCGGACATGGACCCGGCCAGCAGCATATAGAACTCATGAGCGAAGCCACCATTGGCGCCGGGCGGATCCACCGCCTGGGTCGTTGGTTCAAAGAGAATTTCTAGCCATGAAAAATTCAGCCAAAAAATTTCAACAGCAGCAAAAACGGACCTGAAGATGACAGCGATTGCCGATTGCCTAACCGAACTTGTTTCGACTGAACCCGACTTACCCAAAATTTCTTTAAGCCAGCCCACTTCAACCAACCGGCGCAGTGTCGCATTGCGTACCGAAGCCAATAGGTAAAGGAGACCTGAACCATGACCATCAACTTAAATGCACCGCAAATGACAGAGCTAAAACCCCGTATCGTGGTTATTGGGGTCGGCGGCGCCGGTGGCAATGCCGTCAACAACATGATCTCCAACGGCCTGGACGGAGTAGAATTCATCGTCGCCAATACGGATGCCCAGGCGCTGTCGCAAAGTACGGCAGAACGGCGCATCCAGTTGGGCGTGAATATAACCCAGGGCCTGGGCTGCGGCGCCCGCCCCGACGTTGGCCGCGCGGCGGCTGAAGAGGCCATCGATCAGATTCTTGATCATATGGCCGGCACCCATATGGCCTTCATAACGGCCGGCATGGGCGGCGGCACCGGTACCGGCGCCGCGCCTGTCATTGCCGAAGCTTTGCGTGCGCAGGGCATTCTGACCGTGGGCGTCGTCACAAAACCGTTTCAATTCGAGGGCGGGCAGCGGCTGTCGTCGGCGGAGCGCGGCATTGAAGAGCTGCAATCCTTCGTCGATACCCTGATCGTTATCCCGAACCAGAATTTGTTCCGGATTGCCAATGAAAAGACCACCTTCGCCGATGCCTTCTCCATGGCCGATAATGTCCTGCATTCCGGCGTTCGCGGTATTACTGATCTGATGGTTCTACCCGGCTTGATCAATCTTGACTTCGCCGATGTTAAGACAGTGATGGCCGAGATGGGCAAAGCCATGATGGGCACCGGAGAGGCGGAAGGCGAAAATCGCGCCATCGAGGCGGCCGAGGCGGCGATCTCCAACCCGTTGCTTGACGATGTCTCCATGCAGGGGGCCCGGGGCGTCCTGATCAACATCACCGGCGGTATGGATCTGACCCTATATGAAGTTGACGAATCTGCAAATCGGGTCCGTAAGGAAGTGGACCAGAACGCTAACATCATCGTCGGCTCGGCGCTGGACGACAGCCTGAACGGGCGCATGCGGGTCTCTGTCGTTGCGACCGGGATTGAGATGAAGGAGGGCGCCGAATGGCCGTTGATCACGCCACCACGCTTGGCGGCCGTATCCGGGCGCCCGGTACCCAACGAAACGACGGTGGCGCCAAGTGAGGTCGCGCCACCACCCGTCGTACCTGTCGCCGAAGCCGCCGTAGACACGCGGTTCGAAGCTAATGCCGAAGTGTTGGCTGCACCCGACGCCGCCGCCGAACCGGCGTTGCTGGCGATGGAAGAGCCACCGGCATTGCCCTCGACCTTCGGTCAGCGGATACCGGTGCCAAAGCCGCCCCAGGCAGAGCCCGAGCCCATGGCTCCACGGCCCCAGCGCGCAGTCGATGTCAGTATGGAAGACGGCCCCTTTATCGCGCCGCCTGCCCGGCGGCCGGAAAAAGACCGTAACTTGCTGCGGCGGCCCGATCCCCTGGCCGAGGCAGAGGCCTTGAACCCAACGGATCAGCCGGCCAAGCGCAAGGGACGGGGCTTTTCCCTATTCCGGCGCAAGCCTGCGCCCGACCAGACGGAGCTTGCGGCATCGCCCCCCCTGCAGCCTCGGCTCCAATCACCTGGCCCGGAGAGAATGCGCCGGGCGATGGCCCCTGACGTCAATATGGAGGTCTCGCCGGCCGCCATGTCGGAGCAAGTGGCGCAAGCACTGCCCGCCGCACCCGAGATGCACGCGCCGGCCCCGGCCCGGCCCCTGGCGCCGCCACAAACCGAGGAAGATCTGTTTGAAATTCCTTCCTTTCTTCGCCGGCAGGCAAATTAGGGAGATTGGCGGCGCCGGGCCACGATATTAACTATGTTTCATAGGTTTGGCGCCGTAACGAAATGTAATAAAGTTTGATTTGAGAATTTTGGGACGGGTTGCTAATAACCATATCCAAGGTGCTCTTTTTTAAGGAAATATCCGTATTACGCATTTATCTAAATATGCAAGCCGACCCGGAGGAGCCAGCCGGTGGATGCGAAAGCGGAGTATGGCCTAGGGCGTAAACCAGATTACGAATTCGCGGAATGCGAATACGCCGACGGGTTAGTAAGTTTGAAACGGATTGAAGACGTGAACCCTAAGCAGCAACATACGCTGAAGAATTCTATTAATTGTTCTGGCGTGGGCCTGCACAGCGGTGCCAAGGTCGCCATGTGTCTGCGGCCGGCGCCGGCGAATACGGGTATCGTCTTTCATCGTACGGATATTGGCGCAATGGCCACAAGCGCCGTTTCGGGTAACGCGGCGACCGTGCCGGCTGGCTGGGATACGGTTAGCGACACGGTGATGTCGACCACGGTGCAAAACACCGCCGGGGTAAAGGTGGGCACCATCGAACATCTGATGGCGGCCCTGGCTGGCTGCGGCATCGACAACGCCCGGGTCGAATTGGATGGCCCGGAAGTACCCATAATGGACGGATCTTCGGCGCCATTCGTATTCTTGATAGAGTGCGCGGGTCTAGCGCAGCAAAATGCGCGCCGCCGTTGGATCCGTGTCCTACGCCGGGTAGAGATCGAGGATGATAAACGACGGGCCGCGCTGATGCCGTCGGATGGCTTCTCGGTTTCGCTAGAGATTGATTTTGACAGCCCGGCGATCGTGGAAAAATCCGGCTTCTTCGATTTGCACAACGGTGGCTTCAAGCGGGACATTTGCCGTGCCCGCACGTTTGGTTTTGAGCACGAGGTCGAGAGTTTGATCGACCTTGGTCTTGGCCAGGGTGGTTCGCTGGACAATGTTGTTGTAGTCGGCCGGAACGATGAAATCATGAACGAGGGCGGCCTGCGTTATGGCGACGAATTCGTCCGCCACAAGGTATTGGACTGCGTCGGCGATTTCTATCTTGCGGGTGGCCCGATGCTGGCCCATTTCGCGGGTCAACGTACCGGCCATAGCAGCAATAACCTACTGTTACGCAAACTATTTTCTGATCCGTCGAACTGGGAATACAGCTACGACCGGGCCCTGCCGTCCTGCGGCCCCATCGAGAGCTGGTTCCAGCCCATGGCATCCAAAGGCCATATCGATAACGGTGCTGACACGGTCATCGCCGTCACAGCTTAACCAGTTCCCCCGTCCCCGCTGCCTGGAATATAGTCCCGGTTCAATGGATGGCCGGACGACACTGCAAACATAAAAAGTGCTATAGAACGGCGGTCTTTCTTTTTATTGAATCTTGTCAGGAGCTTGCCTTGCCCTTAAGCGATCCAGCGCCGCGCGCCTTGTCCCATACCCGCAACCTTGATTTGAAAGCCTACGAACGCCAGGACGGCTTGTGGGACATCGAAGGTCATATCACCGACGTCAAGGAAGAAGACTATAGCATGCTGGATAGCGAGCGCACAGCGGACCAGCCCGCGCACGATATGTGGCTGCGCCTTACCATCGATACGGAATTGGTGGTGCAGGTGGCGGAAGGTAAAATGGACGTGGGCGCTCATGGCCCCTGTCATCTGGTTGCCCCTAATTACAGCCGTCTACAGGGCCTCAAGATGGGCCCTGGTTGGAACCGCGCCGTGCGGGAACGCCTGGGCGGGGTGATGGGTTGCACGCATTTGAACGAGATGCTGGCGCAAATGGCGACCACCGCCATGCAATCACTGTTCGATGTGGTGGAGAATATGGATGCCAACAGCGACGGCCTCCGTTCCCTCAGTCCCGGTCTGCGCAATTCATGTTATGCTTATGCCCTAAACAGCCCATACGTCCGTGACTACTTTCCAAACGATTATCAGGCCGATTGATCGGTCCAGAGCATTTTCATTCTGAAAATGCTCTGACCTTTAAAATTAGAATTTTTCCAATCACTTAGAATCGCTCCGCAATTACCATTAATTTGAAATTGCTCTAAGTCATGAGAATGGTCGGACCGCATAGGCCAGATAATTCACGCCGGCATCCCGTGAAAGCCGCCAATCCCCCTGGCGGGGTAAATAGCGCATGCCGGTAACATCCCGCAGTTCCGCTCCGGCCTTGCGCAGATGCCGGCCCAGCTCCGCCGGTTTGCGGAAGCGTTGCCAATCGTGGGTGCCTACGGGCAGCCAGCGCAGGACGTATTCGGCACCCAGAATAGCCGTAAGAAACGACCGCGGCGTACGATTTAACGTCGCCAGCAACAGCGCGCCGCCTGGCCTGGTCAGATCGGTCAGGGCCCCAATGAAGCCAGCCACGTCGGCCACATGCTCGATCACCTCCATGCTGACGACGACGTCGAATTGCGCGCCGGAGGCCGCTAAATCTTCCGCTGCCATGGCGCGGTAATTCACTTCTACGCCCAATGCTTCGGCGTGGATTTCAGCTGCGGCAATATTCTCGGCCGCGGCATCAATGCCTACCACCGCTGCGCCCATGCGGGCGAACGGCTCCGACAATAGCCCGCCGCCACAGCCCACATCCAACAGTCGCAGACCGGTCAGGGGACGAAGATCATCTGCGGCCAGCTTGAAATGGCCGCACAGGCGGTCCCGGCTGTATTGCAAGCGGGTTGGATTGAGGCGGTGCAACGGAGCCATGGGCCCATCGGCATCCCACCATTGCGTCGCCATCCGCGCGAAGCGATCGATTTCAATGGGGTCGATGCTGGCTGCCTGAGCCATACTCTATGCCTTCCGTACTTAAATATTGTATTATCCGGGCATATTACGCTGCCCGGATCGCGCACCGCTGAAGTGTCTTAGCCGGATGCTAGCACAAAATTTTAGCCGCAGTTCGTTCGGGGTGGCTACATTTTATGTTGGACGAGAGACGTCCCAGATAATCAGGAGCGGAATTGTAAGCGCAAAGGCCGGAAGGAGGCATTTATACTCGATCTGGTTGAAAGGATCGCGGTTCAACCCAGAAACCATGAGGACGTGATGGCGGCGTGGCGGATGTCATACCCTCGACTCACCATACGGGAAGATGCGGTCGACCGGAAACTAATGGTCCTCGAACATCGGCACAGTATCGGGCCGGTCGTGCGTATAACCCCGTCAGGGCGCAGCTTGCTGACGGCGGCTGGCCGCTCCCCCAATTAGCCGTAACTTCGCCCGTAGCGAGCTTGCGACCCTGAATTGTTAATTTGTGGGTGGGATGGGGTTTGCGGCACGGAAAACTGCATATCACGACGCTATCCCCATCACTTGTAAGCACCGGGACCTTTGAGTATGTATAGCCGCCTCACCGACGGTATTGATCGGGAGGATATGCGGCAGCGGGCGGGTGGAGCCGCCGGGTGAGGATATGGCACGTATCGTAATGAAATTTGGCGGCACTTCGGTGTCCGACGCGGAGCGCCTACGCAGCGTTGCGGAAAAGGTGTCCGGGGTAGTCGCCGCCGGCAATCAGGTCGCGGTGGTGCTGTCGGCCATGGCCGGCACCACCAATCAGCTGATTGAATGGACCCAGGCTATGAGCAGCCTACACGATGCGCGGGAATACGACGCCGTGGTTTCGACCGGAGAGCAGGTCACCGTCGGGCTGCTGGCCATAGCGTTGCAGGAAAAGGGTATATTGGCCCGTTCCTGGCTGGGCTGGCAGATTCCAATCCGCACCGATGGCGTTCATGGCGGCGCCCGCATCGAAGATATTGAAGGTGAAGAAATTATCCGGCGTATGGGGGAGGGCGAGGTTGCCGTGGTTGCCGGGTTCCAGGGGCTGGCCCCGGACAATCGCATCACCACATTAGGGCGCAGCGGTTCCGACACCACAGCCGTGGCCCTGGCCGCCGCACTTAAAGCGGACCGCTGTGACATCTACACGGATGTCGATGGGGTCTATACCGCCGATCCACGTATTGTGACGGCGGCCCGTAAGCTTGATAGAATTACCTACGAAGAAATGCTGGAAATGGCATCGCAGGGTGCCAAGGTTCTGCAAACCCGATCAGTCGAATTGGCCATGAACCACCGGGTGCCGGTCCAGGTGCTTTCCAGTTTTAACAACACTCCTGGTACTTTAGTTGTTGACGAGGATAAAATCGTGGAACACGCGGTGGTTAGTGGTATTACCTATGCCAGCGATGAGGCTAAGGTAACGCTTTTGCATGTATTCGACCGGCCCGGCGTAGCGGCGGCGGTCTTTGGGCCCTTGGCGGAGGCGAATGTCAATGTAGACATGATCGTGCAAAGTGCCTCGCCTGATGGTTCCAGCACTGATATGACCTTCACCGTGGCGCGGGGCGATCTACCCCGGGTAGAGACGATGTTGACCCAGCATCAGGCGGCCATCGGCTTTCAGGAAGTCTTGACCGACGACAATATCGTCAAGGTTTCCGTCATCGGTGTAGGCATGCGTAGTCATGCCGGCGTGGCCCAGCGGATGTTCGCGGCCCTGTCCGAGAAAGGCATCAACATCCACGCCATTTCAACCTCGGAAATCAAAATATCGGTTCTGATCGGTGCTGAATACACTGAATTAGCCGTGCGCAGCCTACATTCCGCATATGGGTTGGACGCCACTTGAGAAAACTTTCCCAAATCGCGATAATTTGCGCCGCGGAAAAGTTTCGGCGGGGGCCGTCCGCGTGAGCGCCGCGGGTCCATTGGTACCATCGGGACCACGCATCCTACTGCGCCGGCTGCGCGAGGTCATGGCCGGCCCGGGCACCGCGCAGGAGCGGATGGATCAATTGGTCATTGCCATCGCCGCGAACATGGTGGCTGAGGTCTGCTCGATCTATCTCCTGCGCGAGGGCGCATTGGAGCTTTTCGCCACCGAAGGCTTGAAGCGGAGCGCCATACACGAAACCACCCTGCGGATTGGTGAAGGCCTGGTTGGTCAAATCGCCCAGTTAGCCCGGCCCGTGGCCTTGTCGGAAGCGCGCTCGCATCCCAATTTCGTCGCCCGCCCGGAAACGGGCGAAGAAGATTATCATTCCCTGATGGGGGTGCCGGTGCTGCGTGGCGGCCGGGTCGTGGGCGTGCTTGTGTTACAGAATAAGACCAACCGTGATTACTCCAATGACGAGGTCGAGGCGATGCAGACCATCGCTATGGTCTTGGCGGAAATGGTTAGCGGCGCCTTGCAGGAGGAAGTCGCGGGGGCTGGCGTTTTGGGTGCCGATCGCTTGCCAGGGCGTCTGGCCGGATTGTCCCTGAACGAGGGTTTAGCCCGTGGTGTCGCCGTATTGCACGAACCCCGTATCGTCGTGGAACATCACGTTGCCGACGATATCGACGTCGAAACAGTGCGCCTGAACACTGCGGTTGCCGAGCTTCGTATCCAGGTCGACGGCATGTTACATGCGGCTATTGCCAAGCCCAGCGGTGAATCCCGCGATATTCTTGAAGCCTATCGCATGTTCGCCCATGACAAAGGCTGGATGGCCCGCATGCACGATGCCGTTCAAAGTGGCTTGACGGCTGAGGCGGCGGTGGAACGGGTGCAGGTGGAAAACCGTGCCCGGATGTCGGAAATTGGCGATACATATTTGCGCGAGAGGCTGCACGACCTGGAAGATCTGTCCAATCGTCTCATGCGCCACTTGACCAATGGTGGCGGACAAATGGCCGATGACGACTTGCCAGATCAGGCAGTCGTGGTGGCTTGGAACATGGGCCCCGCGGAATTGCTGGACTACGACGTCACACGGGTCAAGGCATTGGTGCTGGAAGAGGGTTCGCCCACCTCGCATGTGGCCATCGTCGCGCGGGCTTTGCAAATTCCGGTCATTGGCCGCTTGGATCAGTTGCTTGATTTAGTGGAAAGCGGAGATGATCTTGTGGTTGACGGCGATAATGGGCAATTATTCGTGCGCCCGGGTGCCGATGCCTTGGAAGCCTTTAGTGCTAATCTGGAATTGCGTCAGGCGAAGGCGGCACAGTATGCTGCGCTACGTGACCAGCCGGCGGTAAGCAGGGACGGCACCCGTATTCAGCTTAACTTGAACGCTGGGCTGCTGGCGGATCTGCCCCATTTGGGTGAGACCGGCGCTGATGGCATTGGGCTGTATCGAACCGAACTGCATTTCATGGTCCGGGCCACCCTGCCTACGGTTTCCATGCAGACCGAGTTCTACAGCCGGGTTCTGGATCAGGCCTGCGACAAGCCGGTGGTATTCCGAACCCTTGATGTGGGCGGCGACAAGATGTTGCCCTATCTGACCCGGTATGATGACGAAAAGAATCCAGCCATGGGCTGGCGTGCGATCCGTCTATCCCTGGATCGCCCGGTCTTGTTACGTATGCAGATTAGAGCATTGTTGAAGGCGGCGACGGGCAGGCTGCTGGCCATTATGTTTCCCATGATCGCCGAAGTGGCCGAATTCAAGGCAGCACGCGCCTTGTTGGAGCGAGAGGTCGAACGTCAGCACCGCATGGGTGAACCGGGCCCGTCGTCCCTTCGAGTAGGCACCATGTTGGAAGTGCCCAGTCTGGCCTGGCAATTGGGTGCTCTTTTGCCGATGGTTGATTTTGTCTCTATCGGCAGCAACGATTTGATGCAATTTCTCTTTGCTGCGGATCGGGGCAACCCACGGCTTGCCAACCGCTATGATGAATTGAGCCCGGCCGCCTTGTCGCTCGTGCGTGATATCGTGCGGCGTTGTGACACCGCCGGGGTGCCGGTCAGCCTGTGTGGCGAGGCGGCGGGCCGGCCGGTAGATGCCATGGCCCTGATTGGCCTGGGCCTGCGCAGTATTTCCATGTCCGCAGCCTCTATTGGCGCGGTAAAAATGATGGTCCGTAGCCTGGATTTGACCGTATTGCAGGCATTTATGGAGGATTTTTATGACTCGCCCGAACGTAGCCTACGCCAATCTTTGACGAGGTTTGCGGAAGATCATGGCGTCGCCATATAAACTATTGCGTTTGCTTGAGTTTTTTTTAACTGTTAGAAGTTATTTTGAAGTTATCCACAGTATATTTTCGCAAAATTGACCGGTGGTGCGCGGACTTTAGGACACGGCGGATATGACCTCGCCAGCAGGGCTTAATCTGAAAGCAATTGCCATGACTGATCGAAAGATTGAGGATAAATGGCTTGGGAAAGAAGGCTCGGACGACGGCAAAGATGGCGGGCGGCGCAGGCGTACTCGCGGCTTGCTTTTGCAGCGGAATGTCGACCCTGATGTAGAAGAGGTTTACAGCGGTGTCGGTACTTCATTGCGGGCCGAGAGGCAAAAGCGTCGGCTTACCCTGGTTGATATCGCATCTGCGTTACGTATCCAGCAAGCGCACTTATTGGCGTTGGAAGAAGGCCGCGCCGATGATTTGCCGGGGCCAACTTACGTTATCGGTTTTCTCCGCACTTACAGTGAATATTTTGACCTAGATAGCGACGAAATCATCCGCCAGTTCAAGCGCGAAGCGACGCTCGTTCCGGTGGAACGCCGCTTGGTATTCCCCGAACCGCTGAATGAAGCCCGCCGCCCGGGTTTGACAACGGCGCTGATATCATTGCTGGTGGCGGGGGCGGTCTACGGCGGTTGGATTTTTATGGAGCGGCAGGGGTTTTTGCCGATTGACGTCGTGGCGGAACCACCGGAACGGTTGGCACCTTATCAGGCGGCATTCGGTGCCGGGGATACGACCGCCCGTGACGCCGCCGGCAATATAGCCGGTGTCAAGGCTGACAATAGCGTGGCAGCGGCGACGCCGAAGGCTGAACCAGTGGTGCCCAGGACGGACGCCGGGGTCCAGAAGCCAACGACGAACGCGCTTGAGACCAAGATTATAGATGCCCCAACAGCGACGCCGGCGGCAACTTCCGGTGAAGTGGCCGCGGCAACAATTGGGGCAGCGCCTATCCAGCCCGCCCAACCCGCGGACCATCTTGATGATGCCGGGACGACGAGTCGGACAGTCATGATGGCGAAACCGGGCGAAGGAGTACGCGCCGCTGCGTCGGATGTTAACGCCATG
>CAUZBE010000057.1:0-11534 GCA_963577885.1 Alphaproteobacteria bacterium | reverse complement strand
GTGATCGTCTATCTGGTCATGGCCGTGTTGTTCGAGAGTTTTCTCTACCCCCTGATCATCTTATTTTCCGTGCCCCTGGCCACGGCGGGCGGTGTGCTCGGCCTAGCCCTGTTGAATGTTTTCAGCTTCCAGCCCCTGGACATGCTGACCATGCTGGGCTTCGTCATTTTGATCGGTATAGTGGTCAACAACTCCATTCTGATCGTGCATCAGACTCTATTTCTGGTGCGCACCGAAGGGATGCATGCGGAAGCGGCGATAATTGAGGCCGTGCGGAACCGCATCCGGCCGATCTTCATGTCTACTTTGACCTCTGTTTTTGGTATGCTGCCGTTGGTTGTCTTCGCCGGCGCCGGCTCGGAATTGTACCGCGGCCTGGGCTCGGTCGTGTTGGGCGGATTATCCCTGTCGGCGGTGTTGACCCTGTTGATCATCCCGCCGCTGTTGAGCCTGGTTTCGGCGGTGGTGGAACGCGGCCGACACCTGAACCCGGAGCCGAGCGCCCAGGCGGCGGAATAGCGCTTTAACATAGGTGGTAAGCAGGATGACAAAGTACGTAACGCCAGATACATTGAAGGCCATGTTGAAGGACGGCGGCGAACTGGCCCTATTGGATGTTCGCGAGGAAGGCGCCCACTCACAATCTCACCTGTTCTATACCACGCCCATCCCCCTTAGCGTGCTGGAATTGCTGGCTGGGCCATTAGTGCCGCGCCTGGGTACGCGGACCGTCCTGGTCGATGCGGGAGGCGGCTTTGCCGAACGTGCTGCGGTCAAGCTGGCGGACATGGGGTATAGCGATGTGGCCTGCCTAAAGGGCGGCATTGCGGCCTGGGAAGCGGCCGGGTATGTGTTGTTTTCAGGCGTTCATGTGCCGTGTAAGGCATTCGGCGAGTATGTGGAACATCATTACAGCACGCCGCATATCGAAGCGGAGGCGCTGCAGGTCATGCGAGATGCCGGCGATGATTTGGTGATCCTGGATAGCCGACCCATGGATGAATTTCAGGTGATGAATATTCCTGGCGGCGTCGATTGTCCCGGGGCTGAATTGGCCTGTCGGGTGCATGATTTGGCGCCTGACCCTAAGACCACCGTCGTAGTCAATTGCGCGGGGCGAACCCGCAGTATCATCGGCGCCCAGTCTTTGATCAACGCGGCGATCCCCAACCCGGTCATGGCGCTGAAAAACGGCACCATGGGCTGGCATCTGGCCGGCTATGAATTAGAGCGGGGGCAAAGCCGCATGGCACCAACCCCGTCCGCGGATGCTCTAGCCAAGGCGCAGACCTGCGCCCAGGCCGCCGGCCAGCGTTTCGCGGTCGCCCGCATCGACCGGGCCACCCTGGAGCAATGGCAGGACGAGGCCGAGCAGCGGACTTTGTACATTCTCGATGTGCGCGACCCGGTTGAATATGCCGCCGGCCATCCGGTCGGCGTCGCCAATGCTCCCGGCGGGCAATTGGTGCAGGGGATCGACGAATGGTGCGGCACCCTAGGCGCGCGCGTGGTGTTGGTGGATGACACCGGAGTGCGCGCCACTATGACTGCATCCTGGCTAACGCAGATGGGCTGGGACGTGGCAGTCCTGAAGGGCGGCCTGGATGGTTTCGAAATGACGACCGAAATATCGCGGAGGGGCCCAGCGGGGATCGGACAACCAGGTAAAAACGAAATATCCCCCGCCGAACTGGCGGCCCGGGTGGCGACTAATGATGCGCTGGTCGTCGACCTCTCTCCCAGCCGTGACTACGACAAAGGCCATGTGCCCGGCGCCTGGTGGGCGGTTCGGGCCCGCCTGGCCGAAAGCTTGCCCAGACTGCCGCAAAAATCCCTGCTGGTGCTGACCTCGCCGGACGCCGTTGTGGCCCGTTTGGCCGCACCTGAGGCGTCCCAGCTGACGGCCATGCCCGTCGCGGTCTTGACGGGCGGCATGGCGGCCTGGGAAGCGGCCGGGCAAAGCCTGGAAAAGGGTTTGACGAATATGGCTGACGAACGGGACGATACTTGGATGAAACCTTATGATAGTGACAGCAACGTCGAAGACCGTATGCGCGCCTATCTGACTTGGGAGGTCGATTTATTGCAGGACATCGAACGGGATGGCGATCACCGCTTTCAGCTATTCAAATGAAGCCATCCCAATGAAATTATCCGTCCTCTTGACGCTCTGCTTGGCTCTTTCGGCGGCTAGTGCTGTGGCCGTCGCGCAAACTCAGAATAGCACCCAAACAGGCACCGGCGGTGGCCTCGAATCCCTGGAGGCATTGCAGGCGAAGGTGGACGAGCATTGGGCCGGCCCAACCGGCCAAATCGTCAAGGGCGCCGTTGGCCTGGCGGGCCTGGTGGCGGCTTTGTCAGCGGCACAAAATGCTCTGACCTTCCAACTGCGGATAAGGGGCGATGGTTCCCTGGCCGCGGGCAGCAGCGCTGGCGTCAACACGGCGACCTCGACCTCCACCGTGACTTCGACCAGCTCTTCAACCTCCACCAACTAGATCATGAGCACGTCTGATCAGGAGCAAGGGCGGGATCGGCGTAAAGTCACGGTGGTCGGGGCCGGGATTGTAGGCCTGTGTTGTGCCCGCACGCTGCAACGGCGGGGCTGTTCGGTCACGGTGATTGATCAGGGCGAGCCGGGACGGGGAACTTCATACGGCAACGCGGGAATTATCTCCGCCGGCTCGGTCCTGCCCGAGGGCAAGTCCGGTTTGTGGAAGCGGGTGCCCAGCATGCTGCTGGACCCCTTAGGTCCGTTGACCATCCGGCCTGGCTATCTGGCACAATTGACGCCGTGGATGCTGCGTTTCATGGCAAATACCACGCCCCGCCGGGTGGAGCAGATATCTCAGGCCTTGGCCACCATCGTGCTGCCGGGCTTGCAACATTACAACGAATTGCTGGACGATGTGCCCAGGGATCAGGTGCCGATCCGCGAGCAGGGCTGTTTGTACATTTATCCCACGGCTAGGGACGTTGTAGCGGCTGCCGCCGACAACGCCGCACGACAACGCCTAGGTGTGGCATTGGAGATCCTGGGGCCGGACGAAATCCGCCAGCTGGTGCCCGGGATCAGCCCGGACGTGGCTGGTGGCGCCCTGGCTACCCAGTCGGCCCATGCCACCTCGCCCCTTGCCCTATCGCAACTATTGGCCGCCCGGATAGAGACCGACGGTGGCACTTTCATGCGAGCCAAGGTTAGCGGCTTTGCCGTGGGGTCGGCGGGGCCTACGCAGGTGCATACGGATCAGGGCGATGTCCCGATCAAGGATTTGGTGATCGCGGCGGGGGCCTTTTCCAAGCCGCTGGCCAAGGTCTTGGGCAATGCGGTGCCCCTGGATACCGAGCGCGGCTATCACATGATGCTGCCCACGCCGGAGGTAGAAGTGCGGGTGCCCATGTTGATCAGCTCTCTGGGATTTGGCATTACCCCCATGAACGATGGCCTGCGCCTGGCTGGTACCGTCGAATTCGGCGGTTTGACGGCACCGCCCAATTATGCCCGTGCCGATGCCCTGCTGACAAAAGCCAAACGGTTGTTTCCCGACCTAAAAGATAGCGGCGCGGAACGCTGGATGGGCCATCGGCCTTCGATGCCCGATTCCCTGCCCGTGATCAGCCGGTCCAGCCGCTTTCCTCACGTCTTTTTCGCCTTTGGCCATGGCCACCTGGGCCTGTCGCTGGGCGCCGTTACCGGGCGCCTTATTGCCGATCTAGTGCAGGACCGCGCTGCTGGAATTGACACCACGCCGTTCCGTGCGGACCGCTTCTGAATTCTTCCGTCAGCGCCCGCCCTGGTGGGGCGGTGATTTAGACCCTGCCGTCGCCCGGAGAACGTCTAATGCTGGCGGTGGCGGATGGCGGCGGTGACCCCCTTTGGGCCTTGTACAACGCCGGTGATGATGCCGCCAAGCGATTGGTCATATTGATCCACGGCCTGGCCGGGTCAGAGGACAGCCGCTATATCCCGGTTAGTGCACGGTATTTCCTGGCCCGGGGTTAGAGCGTGTTGCGTCTAAACTTGCGCAGCGCGGGCCCCTCGCGGCTGACCTGCACCCTGCAATCCCATGCCGGGCGAAACCAGGTTCTGCGCGACCCCATTCACACCTTGCTGGCGGCCTCGGTTACCCAGAGGGCGGTCGCCGTCGGGTTTGCTCTTACAGGCAATATGAGCCTGAAGTTTGCTGCCGAATATGGCGCCAAATTACCCCTCCGCGCGCTGGCAACTAATCTCTGCGCTAATTGATCTGGCGGTGACCTCCGCAAACATGTTGCGCCGGCACAATACGCTCTATAACCGCAAATTATTGCGGGATTTTTGCCGCGAATGCCTATCCCCTGGCGCCATCATCAATGGGACCGAGTGGGCCGCCATTCTAGCAGCGCGGAACTTCGTTGAACTGGATAATGACTTCGTTGCACCGCGCAATGGCTATTGGGATGAATACAACCAATAGGAGAGTAGACGGGCGTTGGGCTATATGTCACAAATCCGGGTGCTGACCCTGTTGCTCATGGCCAAGGGCAATCCCATCGTGCCCGTGGCGCCCTGTTTAGACTATACATGGGACGGCAATTCATGGTTTTTCCCTGAATTTTTCCGTCGTCGCGACCATGTCGGTTTCCATGACAGGTGCAATCGCTCCTGGCACCTGGTTAGAGTGTTGAATTCCCTTGCGCAACGGCTTTAAGTTGGCATCTTTTACCCGAGATCTCCACAAGACGGGCCACAAGGTTATCCACAGGATATAGTGTATTTGCTATCCCGCACATACATTATATATTGTTTTGATCGCGAAGCGTCGTTACAGTGTCCAGCAATACAACAACAATAATAAATTCCGCTGAGGGGCGTGTCATGACTGTTGACTGGACCGACGAACGGGTTACAGAATTAACGAGATTTTGGCAGGAGGGCTACTCTGCTAGGCAAATTGCCGAGCGTTTGGCCGATGGAATTACCCGAAACGCTGTGATTGGCAAGGCCAATCGTTTGGGCCTTTCAAAGCCATCAAAATCCTCCGTCACCCGCCAAAATCGACAGAAAGAGCGGGCCGAAAAGGTCCGGCAGTTGCAACCTCCAATGGATGAAGGTGCAACCATATTTTCATTGACCGCGTCTACCTGCCGTTGGCCCATTGGAGATCCCGGGGATCTGGAATTCCATTTCTGCGGCGCAAACAGCAAGGTGGCCGCGCCCTATTGCGATTACCATGCGGCCATGGCCTACCAGCCGCCAAAGGCAAAAAACGCTCATCGCAAGCGGTCCGTCTAGAGCAATTCGGAAACAGTGAGACTCGCGCCGCGATCCTAACCGATCGGAAAATTTTTTCGATTTCTAAAGATCTGAGCATTTTCCCGATCGAAATATTTGGTTACGGCCGTGATGGGGGTGCGCTGTGTTCATTTCCCCCGGGTTGGCTTAAGACAGACCGCATATTCACCTTTGCGTCGCGGCTTTTGGTCTGCTTGGCGTTCGCCTTGTTATTTATGCGGCGGCGCCGTCCCAGGCTCAGACGGCGGCAGCGGCGATTGGTGTGGATGGCGTTATTGTTAATGCCGCAGTGGGTTCAAATAAATTGATGTCGCCGCCCAGCAGCTTGCAATAACGCCCGTCCGATTACGGTCGCCGGCAGGCGCAATAGGCTGCCTGGCAGTTATTTCTATAAAAGCTCCGTCTGCGGCGCTTGACCGGTTCCGGCGGGATGATCTGGTGAAGCCGCGGCGGCGGCGAGGTTCTTGATCAGATGACCGGTGACCTCATCGCTATTGGCGCCAGCGGTTACGATGAGGACATCATGTTGACCGGCGCGATCGCGGCGGAGGCGATCAAGGTCCAGGCCGGCAAACTGGTCCGCGGTATAGAGGCATTTCATGCTCAGATATGGGTACAACACGTGATTGACCAGCTTATTTGTCTTTTATGGGTTAAAACCTACCGTTTTGAACTTCGCCAGATCATATCCGGCTACCACCTTACTACGGACTCTTTGGCAAAATATGTCTGTTTAGCCATCCTGAGCGGAAGAAAATTGGCAGTGATGAGAACGGGCATTAATAGCCAAGAGCGGATACCAGAATAACAGTTCATAGTTACTTACAGGCCAGACGTTGAACAACTGTTTTTGAAACCAAGATCAACGCGCTGTTGCTGGATGTCTCCGGCGTCGACGTTACGAACTTCCGCTACCGCTCCGTCAATGGACACGTATTTCTCTTTGGACGGGCCTTGGCGGCGCAGGCATAAAGCAAGCCCACAGCAATTGTCCGGGGCATCGGAAACGTCAACAGCTTCAAAAATATGGCTAAATACGGGCCAAGAAATAGCCCTGAACTGCTCTAATCGAATGTCACCACACTGCGGATCGATTTGCCTGCGTGCATCAGATCGAAGGCATCGTTGATCTGCGCCAGTGGCATGGTGTGGGTGATCAGGTCGTCGATATTGATCTTGCCGTCCATGTACCAATCAACGATTTTCGGCACGTCCGTGCGGCCCTTGGCGCCGCCAAATGCAGTGCCGCGCCAGACCCGACCGGTGACAAGCTGGAACGGCCGGGTATTGATTTCCTGGCCCGAGCCGGCGACGCCAATGATTATGCTTTCGCCCCAGCCCTTGTGACAGCATTCCAGCGCCTGGCGCATGACGTCCACGTTGCCGATGCATTCAAAGGAATAATCGGCCCCGCCTTTGGTTAATTCAACCAGATGGGCGACCAAATCGCCGCCAACATCATTGGGATTGACGAAATGGGTCATGCCGAATTTTTCCGCCAAGGCGCGCTTGCCCGGATTGGTATCGACGCCAATAATCATGTTGGCGCCGACCATGCGGGCGCCCTGTAATACATTCAGCCCGATACCGCCCAGGCCAAAGACCACCACATTGGCGCCGGCCTCGACCTTCGCCGTGTTGATCACGGCGCCAATCCCCGTGGTCACGCCACAGCCGATGTAACAGACCTTGTCGAACGGCGCGTCGGGCCGGATTTTGGCCAGGGCGATTTCTGGGACCACCGAATATTGCGCGAATGTGGAGGTGCCCATGTAGTGGAACACCCGGTCACCGCCGAGGCTGAACCGCGAGGTGCCGTCGGGCATCAGGCCCCGGCCCTGGGTTTCCCGAATGGCACCGCACAGGTTGGTCTTGCCGGAGGTGCAGAAATCGCACTGCCGGCATTCGGGTGTGTAGAGCGGGATGACATGGTCGCCTGGGCCCAGGGAGGTGACGCCCGCGCCAACCTCGACTACCACGCCGGCGCCTTCATGGCCCAGAATGGTTGGAAACAGGCCCTCCGGGTCATCGCCCGACAAGGTGAAGGCATCGGTGTGGCAAACGCCGCTGGCCTTGATCTCGACTAGGCATTCGCCGGCCCGTGGGCCATCCAACTGAACCGTTTCGATACTAAGCGGCGCGCCTGCCTTATGCGCCACGGCTGCCCGCACATCCATTTCCCAAGTCTCCCCAGATCACCGGTTGATTTGCCCTATTGTAGCAGGGGGGGCATAGCTCGGTCGATGCCCGAACGTTGGCCATGGGGCAATTGTTCCAAGGAACCGTACTCGCGCCGCCCATCCTGCCCGCGAAACCGTCGTCGACGACTTCGCCCAGGCGCTTAGTTGTGTTGGTGCTGCTGCTCCATCGACAGTCAAGAGCGTCGCGGTGGTGGAGTGCGATCATCGCTATGCCACGGACGATTCCATTGCCGCGCATGCACGGTTTTCCCTGTTAATGCGATACGCCGTACTCGCGCCATGAGTTTCGAGGAAGCAATAGCGAGAACTAAGAGCGAGCGTAACATGCTGTCGGGGAACTTGGATCTCAGCGGTATCGAAGCCTACGCCAGGGACGTCCAGGATTACATCCACGATATTCGGTTGTTCGACCGCTTTGACGGCTGGTCAAACCAGTTGCGGGACGACCCCGAAATAATTCTCATTTATGAAAGAAAATGGCGCCGCGAGCCATGGACGAAGTTGCCAAGTGAACTGAAATTCGATGTGGTGCCGCGTATCAGCGGCAGTATCGGGAATGTGTTGAGCCATGTAACCCTGGGCGGCGCGGTGCGCTACGGCTACAACATACCTAGGGATTTCGGACCGTCCAACCTGATCAAGGGCATGCGGACCATGGACGCCGAACGAACGGGCGGTAAATTCAGCCTCTATGCCTTCGGGGACGCCGAGGGGCGCTATGTGGCGCACAACACTTCTTGGATGGCAAACACCCGGCGCAGCAGCCGCGGCGTCCCTAGAAAGCCCCTGGTGGACGATTTGTCTTTTAGCCTGGCCGTTGAAACCTGCGGTGTAAAATTCGCCTATACCTCGGTCCCGCGCAGCCGCGAGTTCGAGGGCCAGGCCGGCAACGCCCTCTTCGGCTCGGTCAACCAGCCTTGGCAACTTGCCTTTTAGACGTGATCTCTCGCCAGATTATTCGCTCAGTCCCGCGCTGGAAAGACTATGTTTGCAAGATCAGCAAGGGAACGATGCGATTTCGCTTGAGAGTTCCTATATGTTTTTGATAAATGGGGCCACAATGGTGGTATCTCAATTTTTACGAATTGGTATGTAAACGCAGATGGCAACGAAACCCACGACCCAGACGGACAGCAAGACAAAAAAGGCCGACGATAGCACGACGCCCAAGGCTGACGCGGTGAAAACCGAAGCGGCGGCAACTGAAACCCCGGCAGCAACAACTGACGCGGACGGTAGCAGCGGTGGCGGCAGCAAGAAATCTTCCGCTCCTAGCCGGCCCATCAGCTATTTCTCCTCCGTGTCGACCAACGAATATCGTTCCGGCTGGGACGATATTTTTAGCGCGGGCGGAAAAAAAGGGGCGCGCAAGGCGGGGAAATCCACCGCTGCGAATCGAAATAACAAGCTGCCCGTGACCATTACCCTGGATGCCGACGATCTGAATGAGGCAACCCGCCTACAACTGGAAGCTTTGTTTCGCCAGGATGCGAAGAAAAAACGCCTAAACTACGACAAGCTATCGGGCAACGGGCAAGTCCGCTGGGAAATATCCTGTAACATTTCCGACTGATCCAGAATAGCCCGGAACTGCTCTAATTGACGATCGGCTGGGATAGTATCCACAGACTGATCATGGTGTAGACGACCATCAGCACTAGCATGGGAATTTGACTGCGCTGCGCCGCACCGCGGTCGGCGAACACCCGCATCGCCATGATATGCGCGACGTAGACGGCTAGCACGTGGCCGATAATGATGGCGGTGATGGCTGTGTACCAGACCATCTTGGCGTTGACGATGCCAATATCGATCTGATAGGCGGCGGTGCCGAACAGGTCCCAGCCACGACCGAATGGATCCGAGGCCTGGGGAATGATGTACTGACCGGCGATCAACAGATACGAGAGATAGTGCGAGAGGTGATACGCTATGGCGATGGGGATCAGCGACAGCACGAAATAGCCGAATACATCGCGGCTGGGAACCCGGCCCCTGCTGCCGAACATCGCGATCGCGTGGCTGAAGATCAGGTAGACGGCGGCGAAGACGCAGGGCAGTACGGCCAGGGCGATGGTCTTGATCAGGACAATTAGATCGACACCGCCGTTTTGCAGTGCGATTAGGGGCGTGCGTAGGGTTTGGCTCTCGGCAATTTGTTCTAGGATACCCGCCCACATGGGGGTTTCAAGAATGCCATCGAAGGTAACGGTGGTCAATAAAAGTAGCACGAAACAAACGGTTGGGACTGGGACGGGGCGATCGCTCAACAGCCCGACCGCCGGCAAGCGCAGCTCCCACCGGCCAGCCTTTCCCACCGTTGGCGCGAACCGCGCCAGTAGGCCATAGACGGTGGCGAACGCCTCGCCATTCCGCAGCCATATCCCGCGCCCGAAGAGCGCCATGCCGGTCCACGTGAGGGCCGAATAAACGGCGATCATCGTGGCCAGGACGCGCGGTTGTTCGGCCTGCTCGGAAATTAGCTCCATCCAGGCGAAGGCAAGGAACAACAACACCGCGGGCCAGTGTCCCAGCCAGTCGGGATAGGCAAACGCGGGACGGAAGGCGCCCGCCGCCCGTTCGTACCAGGCGAATAGAATATTCCACGGGTTAACCAGGTCCCAGAGATTGCCGGCAAGGGCCGAAATGAAGGCCATTCCCACCCACCAGACGACCCAGATAAACGTCGGTGCGATATTCTTTAACGGGTCCGGGTTGCCGAAGAAACCGGCGGCAAGCAGCAACAGGAAGAGCGCGACCGAGAGGCATCTTAAAGCGCCCAGCGTTACTGATGAACCCAGCCAGCCAGCGCCAGGCAAGGCCAGCAGATCAAAGCGCAGTGTTTCCCCCGAGCCACCACGCTGCCTCAGGAACCGGGCCATGACGATGAACGATAACAGCACCACGGCGCCGGCCGCCGTGAGGTAAAGTCCCAGGGGAAGGGGCAGGTCGTAGCGCACGCCGAAGGCATGGGCCGAGGCCGGCCAAGCGGTCAGTTGCAGCCCGGCGCCGATCCCGAATAGCGGCAAATTTTTCCGGTAGGATGTCTTCATGGTGCCGTTCTAGCGGTAATGGACTTGCAGATAAAGCGGGGTGCCGGGATCATGGCCATTGGACCCGTGGGCGCGGATGCATTATGGATCTCTCGCTGCGGATTTTGCCGGGCGGTCGCCCGCTAAATGGACTAATAAAACGTGACAACGACGAAACGCTTCATGCTGGCTACCGTAATATTTCTGTCGGCCTGGGGGCCGGCTGGGGTGCTAATTTCACCTGCTTTGGCCCATGGCACTGGTTCCGGCTCCTCGACGGGGGCCATGGCGCTGCTGATATTTCCGGCGGCGGCTATCTTGTTCGGTCTTTTCCTCGTCTTCACCCACGAGAAGAAGGGTTGGACCGTTCTTGTGACGGGTGGTGCCGGTTACGTGGGCAGCGCCCTGGTGCCCGAATTATTGCGGCGCGGACATTCGGTCGTCCTCCTCGACCTCTATCCCCATGGCGACGACGTTTTCAACGCCTTTCACGGCTATGAAAACCTGCGCGAGGTCAAAGGTGATATCAGGGACCAACCAACGCTCGAATTGGCGCTCAAGGGCTGTGACGGCGTTATTCATCTCGCGCACCTTTCAGACGGCTTGTCGCCTGATCGCGATAGCACGAAATCCGTCAACCACGACGCCTTTGGGCCTCTGGTCCGGGCCGCCAGGAAGGCTGGTGTCAAACGGTTCATGTATGCCTCGTCCTTCCGCGTCTACGGCGACCGGGGCGGGGCAGAAGCCACCGAGGATCTGCCGTTGGCCCCAGCCGGCGCGGATGCGAAAGACAAGGCATTTTGCGAGCAGGTCCTGACAGAGGAACGCGTATCCGGGTTTGTCACCTGTACGGTGCGGCCAGGGGCGGTCTGCGGCGACGGGCCCGGCCGACGCCATGACAATATCGTCAGCACCTTTGCCAAGGCTGCCATCTACCAGGGCCAAATCCGGGTCTTGGGCGGCAACCGAAAACACCCCTTCATTCATATCGACGACATGGTGGCATTTTATCTGTTTCTGCTAAAC
>CAUZBE010000056.1:0-11637 GCA_963577885.1 Alphaproteobacteria bacterium | reverse complement strand
TCAAGTCCTATAACCTGATGCTCAGCTATTACAAAAAACCGGAGGAAACCGCTAAGGCCTATAACGCCGAAGGTTGGTTTCTAACGGGTGACATGGGCTATCTGCGGGGGGACGGCTACCTGCGATTTTTGGGCCGCTACAAGGAAATGCTGAAGATCGGTGGCGAGAATGTGGACCCCATGGAAGTCGAGGCCTATTTGCAAGGCCACGCGGACGTCGCCCAGGCGGCGGTGATAGGCTACCCCGACGAACGGCTAACGGAAGTCGCCGTCGCCTTCGTCGTGGCACGGCCAGGGCGCAATCCGTCCGAGGAAGAAATCCTGAGTTACTGCCGGGGCCAGATCGCCTCGTTCAAGATACCCCGGCACATCATCTTCATTTCTAGCCTACCCATGACTTCGACCGGCAAAATCCGCAAGGTGGAATTGCGCCAGCAGGCATTGGATAACTTGACGGTCGCGGTTGAAAAGTGAGGCAGAATCGCAGCGGCTGGAAGACGCCGCAATTTGGCGATCACTTAGTCCCCCGGTCCTTGCGGTAGATCAGCCAATAGACCAGTGCTACCAGCAGGCCGCCGCTGATGACGTTGACGATGGTGACGATGAGCATATTACTGGCATAACCCGCCACGGTGACCGGTTTCGATCCGGCCAGCCAACCTGCCGGAATGATTCACATATTGGCTACCGAATGCTCGCACCCCAGCGCCACGAACCCCGAAATCATAAATACGATGGCGAGGATCTTGCCGGAGACAGACCGCGCCGCAAAATACAGCCAGACGGCAAGGCAAACTAGGGCACTTCAGAGAATGCTGCAAATGAAGGCCTTCAGCGGCGTAAGCGCAAGTTTACCCTCGGCTATGCGCATCACGGTCACTCCGGCGGCGCCGTCGGTAAGATTGTGGATGCCCAGCCAATGCACCATGACCGCGACGGCCGTCGCGCCAATGAAATTTCCGAGATAGACGAGACTCCAGTTGCTCAGCAGGCTCTTGTGGGTGATTTTGCCATCGGCTAGGGCAATAATGATCAGGCTGTCGCCGGTGAACAGCTCGGCCCCGCCCACAAGCACTAGGATTAGGCCGAGAGAAAACGCTACCCCGCCCAACAAACGCTCGGGGCCAAAGCCGAGGTTGCTGTTGGTGATCACCACCACGTACAGCATGGCGCCAAAGGCAATGAAGGCGCTAGCGAGCACCCCCCAATAGCAGTGTTAGGACGGTGGCCAGCCCCGCCTTGGCCACACCGGCGTTTTCGACCCGCGCGGCGATCTCCCGAAGGGCATAGACAACGACGCCGTTATGCTCGGTCAATTCTTGCTTTGCCAGCTATCACGGAAAACACCCAATCCGGCTTTGCCTTCTGGTTCCTACAGCGCGTTCGAGGGCCGACGCAGGGTGCGCCACATGTGGGAGGCCGGTGTGTTGTCATTGCCCAGGCCCACCTCGGGCTGTTTAAAGTTGCGGCCAATGATATCCTCGAACTGTTCAACTTCGATGACCAGATCAGGATCGAAGGAATATAGATCGTTGACGCAGATCATCCGGCCGGTCATGTACCACTTGTGTTCCCGGGCCCGCTCATATTCCGCTACGATATAGGGTTCCAAGGTATAATCGCTGCCGAACATCTTGATATAGGCCTGGGGATATTCATAACCGACGCTTTCATCGGGGAAGAAACGCAGGGCCTGATGCACCCGGATCGCCCAACTAACCTCCTCATTCACGTATGGTTCGATCAGCTGTGCGCCCCAATAGCCGTGATCAGACCGGATGAAGCCGGCCACCGCGACATCGTGCAGCAGGCAGGCCAAGACGATTTTTTCCGACAGGCCATTCTTCTGCGCCAAATTGGCGCTTTGCAATAAATGCTGCTGCGCCGGAGCGAAACGAAGCTTAAAAAAATCCATTAGCGTTGGTCTTTCCGGCATCGCCGGCAGGCGCGGGTCTTCGCCCATCAACAATTTCTGTTCGCCACTGCCGAAACCAACGCCCAGGGTTTGTTCGCCATCGGCCAGATGATACAGCAGCGACTTGGTCGCCAGCCGGTCACCTAGCTGATGCATCTGCTGTATTTCTAGTTCCTCGGTAAATGCGGCAAACGATTGTTTTTCCGGCATCATAGCCTCATGGGTAGTTTTGTTATTCTCAGGTTAGCCAGTATGACAGGTAGCGAGGGCAGAGGATACCGCCGATGAGGCGCCATTTATCCCAACCTATTCCAGTCGGTTTGATTGATATTGGCGTGAGTCTAAGGTCAATACAGGCGATGCAGCTAAGTTAAGGCATGAATGCGCGGCG
The DNA here is from genome assembly GCA_963577885.1 of Alphaproteobacteria bacterium. Lineage (GTDB taxonomy): Bacteria > Pseudomonadota > Alphaproteobacteria. Next base: position 9,332 of record CAUZBE010000056.1, on the reverse strand, counting down.
ACCGGAAAGTGAGAGTTCGTCTGGCGCCTCGACAAAACTCGCAGCCAATTATGGCGAGTTTAATAGATGATTTTCCCATCGATATCTCGTTTCAAAATCTGGACCATTCCGACGCGGTGGAGGCAAATATAAGAAAGAAAATTGCAACCATGGAACGGTTTTTTGATCGTATCGTCTATTGCCGGGTCGCGGTCAGCGCGCCGCACAAGCATAGTCACAGGGGCAGGACCCTACGATGTGCATATCAAGGTCTCGATCCCTGGACAAAATATCATTATCAACTGCACGAGGATGTCTATGTCGCCATACGCGATGCCTTTAGCGCCGCCGTCTGGAACCTGGAGGGTCATGCTAGAAAGGTGCACGGCGATGTCAAGCGCCATGCTAACGACCAGGAATGCTTGGCAAAAACCTGGGCATGGGAGCGCGGATGGCGGAAGTTAGGAACGCGGAGAGGGACCGCGGGCGCCTGTATCCCGTACGGTGAGCCTGACCAAGGTTTACCATGGCGACGGCAACGATGTTTGGGCCCTGCGTTGTGTCAATCTTGAGCTTTACGAAGGCGAGACCATGGTGCTTCTGGGGCCGTCGGGTAGCAGTAAATCAACCTTTCTGAATATTCTCGGTGGGCTTGACCGCCCCTCGTCCGGGCAGGCCTTTTTCCGGCGCCAGGAACTGACAACCTTGGACGATAATGCCCTTAGCTGAACAGCCTGGCAGCCGTCTCGCCCAGAATCATTTTTTTCTGGCGCTCGGTCAAATCGGCGGCCTCGACGACCTTCAAGGGATCGGAATCACCGATGGGGAAGGGATAGTCGGAGCCCAGCATGACCCGGTCATGGCCGCAGCATAAACAGAGATAGTTCAGGGCGTTGGGCGCGAACAGGACGCTGTCGAAGTAGAGCGTCTTGAAGCCCGCGACGGGGTCGGCGTATTTGCCGGGATGGATTTCGTGGTTCCGGGCTAGGCGCCCCAGCATGTAGGGGATGGCGCCGCCGCCGTGGGAGAGGATAAAATTCATCCTGGGATATTTTAGGAAATGCCCGGCGAACAGCATGCGGGCGACGGCGGTGGTGGTATCGCTGCCCCGGCCCACGGCGTTGATCATGTCATAGTCCAACAGGCGCGGATCGCCGCATCCGAACATGGGATGGCAGTATATGGTCGCGCCCAGACTGTCGGCAGCCTCCCAGAAAGGGTCGAGATCGGGATCGTCCAGGTTGCCTTCGCTGCCCCGGGTCTGGGTGCCGATCATCACGCCCTTGAAGCCCGCACCCAGGGCCTCTTCCAGCACCTTCGCGGCGCGCTTGCCGTCCTGCAGGGGCACGCTGGCAAGCGGGGTCAGGCGGTCAGTGCCGTTTGTGCCATCCGTGCCGCTCATCTGGAATTCGTTTAAAAACCGGCTCCATGCCTCACCTTCTTCGGCTGGTAATTCATAGCCAAAACTGTCCAGCCAGCCGCCGACGATCTGGGCATCAATGGATTGTTCATCCATCCAGGCTAGGCGCATCTCGGTATCCCGCAGCTTGGGTGACAGCGGTCGGGTAGGGGCTAAGCCGGCGAACACCAGTTGATAGCTGTCATCCTGGTGCAGCAGCTCCACATTGGGAAATTGGCCGATTTTGTTCTTCAGAGCACCCAACATGGATTGCGGCGTGAAATGGGCGTGAGTATCGATGATCATCTATTTGGACCCGTTGTTGATGAGGGCTTCAATTTTGCTCATACGCATAGGCAGTTCCGATATGGACAGGCCCAAGGGGTGCAGGGCGTCGTTGACCGCGCTGGCGATGGCTGCGGGCGCACCAAGATAACCGCCTTCGCCGGAGCCCTTCTGGCCGTGGGAGGTCAGGGGCGATGGCGTGCAATGTTCTACATCCCTCACATCCGGAATTTCATGTACCGAGGGCATCAAATAGTCGGCGAAGGTGGCGGAAAGGAACTGTCCCTCGTTATCGTAGGTGAATTTCTCGTACAGCGCGGCGCCGATGCCATGGGCCAGGCCGCCGATCACCATGCCCCGCACAATATCCGGGTTGATCACCGTGCCGCAATCATGGGCGATGGCATAGTCCAGAACGCTGACCCTGCCCGTGCCGGGGTCTATTTCTACGTAGGGAATATGGGCCTGAAAGGAAAAGCAGGGATAGATTTGCACCCGGTTCTGGGCATCGGGCAGTTGCCCGCCGCCGGGCACCTGAAAGACGAACTGGGCGTGGAAGCCCGGTTCCATGCCGGGCGGCAGCTTGTGATAGGCGCGGTAGGAGATAAAGCAAATTTCCGCCCAGGTCAGCTTGCGGCTGGGATCGTTGCGGTCGCTTATGGTGCCGCCCGAATATTCCAAATCTTCCAGCGCGATGGCCAGGTTAAAGGCCGCGATGGCCAGGGCGCGGTCCTTAATCTTCCCCGCCGCGCCCGTGGCCGCGCCGCCCAGCATGATAGCCATGCGGCTGGCTACCGGACTGCGGGTGGGTAGGGCGGAGAGAGAATCCGCGTGCACGATGCGGATTTCGTCGGGGTCGAATTCCAGCTCCTCGCCCAGAATAGTCGCGAATAGGGTCTCGTGGCCCTGGCCCGATGTGGTCGTCCCCATCATACCGGTGATTTTGCCCTGGGGGTCGACCTTGACCTCGCAGGCTTCCATGAAAGTAGTGATCTCGGCCGTGGGGTCCATCAGGTATTCAAAAATGTTGTTGCCGCCCCCTGGCTCCAGGCAGGTGGCGATACCGATGCCGGCCAGGCGCCCCTCGGTCCGCGCCTTGTCCCGCCGTTGTACCAATTCGTCATAGTCGGCCAGATCTAGCGCCTTTTGCAGCACCATATGGTAATCGCCGCTGTCGTAATTGCTGCCCGAGGGGATTTGGTAGGGAAAGGCGTCGCTGGGAATAAGGTTGCGACGGCGAACCTCCAATCTGTCCAGGCCCAGATGCCGGGCCACGGCATCCACGGCCGCCTCGATCATGTAGTTGGTCGGCGCCTGGCCAAAACCGCGCACGGGCACCTGCCCGGTCTTGTTGGTGGCGACCGAGATGGCCTCGTATTTGACTGAGTTGATGGTGTAGGGGCCGACAATGGCGCTGATCGGCTTGGCCAGTTGAAAGGGCGCCCGGCCAGGATAGGCGCCGGCGTCGTCCAGGGCTCGAATTTGCAAGGACTTGATAATACCGTCGTTGGTGAAGGCTACATCGGTGTCAAAAATACGGTCCGGGCCGTGGGCGTCACCCCCGGCCATGTTGACCAGACGGTCCTCGATCAGGCGCACGGGGACTCTCAGTTTGCGGGAGAGGTAAGCTACTAGGACGGATTGCTTGATACCACGCTTCACCCCATAGCTGCCGCCGACGTCCACGTCCTGGTGCAGGCGGATGTTATTGAGGGGATAGCCAAGGGTGCTGGCCAGCAATTCGACAAAGTTAGGCATCTGGATCGAGGCCCAGATATCCAATATTTCCGTACCTTCGTCCCAATGGGCCAGGGCCCCGAAGGTTTCGATGGGCACGGTGGAACTGCGCCCCCAGCGCGCCCGAAAGGTCAGACTATCATCGGCGGCGGCAAAATCGCCGTCCACGTCACCCCACAGGAAATGCCCGTGATAGAGCACGTTGCTGCCATGACCGGGATGTACCAAAAAATTCGTCTCGGCAAAGGCCTGTTCGGGATCAACCACCGCCGCCAGCGGTTCGTAGTCCACCTCTATCAGTTCCAGGGCGTCTTCGGCGATATAGGCGTCTTCGGCGACCACGATGGCGACCCATTCTCCGGCATAGCGGGTCATCTCGACGGCCAAGGGATACCATTTCACCTCGGGTAGCTTCAGGCCCAGGCGGATCGGATTGCAATCCACAGCCAACTGTTCGCCGGTCAGCACCATATGGACGCCGTCCAAGGCCTCCGCCGCAGTGGTGTCGATGGACAGGATGCGCGCCCGGGGATAGGGCGACGGCAGAACGGCTGCGTGCTTGGTCTCTGGCAGGACGACGTCCTGAACAAATTTCCCCTGGCCGGTGACAAACCGCTTGTCCTCGCGCACCCGGCGTTTGGTCGCCACATAATGCAGGTTACGGCCCGGATCTCGGTTCATTGCTCGGCCTCCCGCAGCCGGCGCGCGGCCAGCTGGATCGACTCAATAATCTGCACATAGCCGGTGCAACGGCAGATGTTGCCGCCGATGGCATCCTTGATATCCTCCAAGCTGGGATCGTTATTTTGTGCCAACAGGGCCTGGGCGGAAATCAACATGCCCGGCGTGCAATAGCCGCATTGCATGCCATGGGCATCCTGAAAGGCCGTCTGCAAGAGTCCCGGCGCGCCGTCTTCATCGCACAGGCCTTCCACGGTGGTAACGTCGTGGCCATCGGCCTGCACCGCCAGCATCAGGCAGGCGCGGATCGGGACGCTGTCGAACAGGATGGAACAGGCGCCGCAGACCCCATGCTCACACCCCACATGGGTGCCGCTAAACCGCATTTCGTCGCGTAGAAAGTCCAAAAGCGAAAGGCGCGGTTCCACCTCCCGCTGGTAGGCCTTGCCGTTGATGGTTAGGGATATCCCGCGCCGGCTCATTGACGCGCCTCCCGCATGGCGTCCAGCAAGGCTCGTTCCCCCAATACCCCCGCCACACGGCGGCGATAGGCGGCGGAAGCGTGTTGGTCGTCGCCCGGCGAAAGCGCGGCGGCGATGTCCGGCAGGGCGGCCCGGATGCCGTCTTCATTGATCGAGGTCCCCAGCAGGCGGTTTTCCAATTGCGTGATGCGCCGGGGCACCGCGTCCGCGCCGCCGATGGCAAGGGCGGCCCTGGCGCATCTGCCGATGTCATCGAGCTCGATTTGTGCCGCCGCAGCCACCACGGCGAAGTCGCCGCGCCGCTCGCTGACTTCGTGAAAACCCGTGCCGATGCGCGCCTGCCCGGGTTGCCGGGGAAAATGTACGCCAAGCATAAGCTCGCCATCCGCCCGCGCGGTCGTTATGGGACCCAGAAAATAGTTGGCCATGGGCACCTCCCGTGTGCCCTCCGAGCTGCGTAGCCTGACGAAAGCATCCATAGCTAGGGCGGCCAGGGGAATTTCCGAGGCTGGGTCGGCGTGCGCGAGGCTGCCGCCGACGGTGCCGCGGTTGCGGGTCTGTTGGTGGCCCACGTGGGCGATCGCCTTCGCCAGCAGGGGCAGATAGGCCTGCACCAGGGGAGAGGCGAGGGCCGTGGCCTGGCGCGTGCAGGCCTTGATGACCACCTCGTCTTCGCCGGCTTCGATACCGGATAACGCGGCAATTCCGTTAATGTCGATGACGGTCGCGGGCCTAGCCAGACGCATGGCCAACAAGGGCATCAGGGTCTGGCCACCGGCAAGGACGACGGCATCGCTTCCGCCGTTTTCCAGGACCTGGACGGCCTCTTCGATACTCCCGGCCAGAATATAGTCGAACTTCGCCGCCTTCACTGAAACACCTATTGCACCCTTTCGCCGCTGCCAGCCTATACAGCGCCATCTTATACCAAGCCATGACTGGCGTAACGTTGTGGTTTCTCGCGCCAATCGATTTAGTTATGCTCGGGATCAGGGAGAGGAATGGGAAAAATGCTTCAGGATGAAATTGTAAAAGATATCCAGAATGCCGTGGACCGCCGGTTTGACACGCAGGTGGATTTCACCGCCGAACTGGTGGGCTTCCCCTCGACACGGGGCAACGAAGCCACGGCCCAGGACTTCATGGCCAAGGCCATGGGTGAACGCGGCCTGACTGTCGACCGCTGGAGACTTAACGTTGATGATTTCAAGCACCTGCCGGGTTTTTCCCCAGGTGTCATTGACTACGACAATAGTTTCAATGTGGTCGGCGCCTGGCGGCCGGAAAATCCAAAAGGCAAGAACCTGATCCTGAACGGCCATATCGACGTGGTGCCGGAAGGGCCGCTGGATATGTGGGACTCACCGCCCTATGCGGCGCGGCGTGACGGCGACCGCCTCTATGGCCGCGGCGCTGGCGATATGAAGGCCGGTCTGGTGAGCTGCCTGTTTGCCTATGATGCCCTGGCCGAGGCCGGCTATCGGCCAGGGGGCAATGTTTTTGTGCAATCGGTTATTGAAGAGGAATGCACCGGTAACGGCGCCCTGGCCTGTCTGGCGCGGGGCTACCGGGCCGATGCCGCGATCATTCCGGAACCGTCCGGCGATACATTATTCAGCGCGCAGACCGGCACCATCTGGCAGCAGATAACCGTCAAAGGCCATCCCGTGCATGCCTCCCGCGCCACCGAGGGCTTCAACGCCATCAAGGCGGCCTATGTTCTGATCCAGGCCCTGGAAGAGTTAGAAGCGAAATGGAACGGTGAAAAAGACCAGCACAAGCATCATTGTGGCCATCATCATCCCATCAACTTCAATATAGGCAAGATCGCGGGGGGCGATTGGCCGGCCTCGGTCCCCGCCTGGTGCACCTTCGATTTGCGCGCCGCCATATTTGCTGACGACGATATTCACCAGCGTGCCCGGGAGTTGGAGGACTTCATTCAGGAAACAGCGGCAAAGGACCGCCATATGAGCAATCGGCCGCCGGAAATCGTTTATCAGGGCTTCATGGCGGAAGGCTTTGCATTGTCCGATATGGAGAACGCCGCCGAACCCATATTTCTGCTGGGTGCCTGCCACGAAAAGGTATATGGCGCGGCGCTGAAGGAAAGCGTCATCACCGGCACCACGGACGCTAGATTTTTTGGCCTTTATGCCAACACTCCCGGGCTGGTTTATGGCCCCCGTTCCGTGGACGTGCATGGTTTCAACGAATGGGTCGATTTGGAAAGCGTGCGTAAATCAACCCAGGCCATCGCCCTGTTCATGGCGAACTGGTGCGAGTTGGAAAAAATCTAGCCCATGGCTGGGGAGCCTGATATGAAAAGTCTGAACAGCCATCCAACCTGGATGGAGATCGATGGCGCTGCCCTGCGCCACAATCTGGCGGAGGTGCGCCGTCGGGTGCGGCGTGGCGTGAAGATAATTGCTTCGGTCAAAGCCAACGCCTACGGGCACGGCATCCAGCCTGTGGCACGGGTTCTGGTGGATGCGGGCGTCGATATGCTGGCTACGGGTTCCTTTGCGGAAGCGTGCGCGCTGCGCGATGCCGGCGTCACAACTCCCGTTTTATTGCTAGCTGGCGCCCTGCCCGCGGCCATGGGTTCGGTATTGGCGCGGGGCTTAATCCCCACGGTCTATGACCTGGACGGCGCGCGGGCGGTCAGCCAGGCGGCCAGCTCTATCAGCTCTATTTTTGTCAAGGTGGATTGCGGCCTGGGCCGTGTTGGTGTTGCCCTGGACCAGGCGGCGGCGTTGCTTGATGACATCGCCGACTTGCCCAATGTGCAGGTTCAGGGCCTGTATACCCACGTCTCGTTCATCGACAGCCGGGGAATGGCCTACAGCCAGGAACGGTTGGCGTTGTTTTATGATCTTCTGGGCTCGCTAAAGGCGGCCGGGGTAGACATTCCCATCACCCAGGCCTTGGCCAGCTCGGCCCTATTGATGGGCTGGCGCGATGATTGCACCGCCGTCTGCCCCGGACATATACTGTTCGGATTATCGTCGGTGGCTCCGGAATTGACGGACCTGGCGCCGTTTCGGCCCATCCTGCGCGCCATCAAAAGCCGCGTCATCCAAGTTCGCGATCATAGTAGCGGGCCGGATATGGGCGCGGGCGCCTATCACCTGAACCGCCGCCAACGCCGGACTGCCGTCGCCCCCTGTGGCATGAACGACGGCTATCGCGCCGCCGTGGGTGAGCATGAGGCACAAGTCCTGCATTTTGGCCGGGAACTGCGGGTGATAGGCGTATCCCTGGAACATCTGACCGTCGAAGTACCGGACGATGTGGAGATCGCGGCAGGTGACGAGCTGGTGGTCGTGGCCGGCGACGGTCCCGTGGCGCTCACGGTGGCAGCAGGGCGGCAGGGCCAGCGGCCCATAGAGGCCATGATGACCTTTAGTGCCCGTATGCCGGCAATTATCGTGGAATCGCAATGACCGAACAGCCAAACTATTTCAACCGGGTCGATATGGCCCGACTGACCGAGGAATTCCCCATCGGGCCGGCCTTCCTCCGCCGATTCGAGGCGATCAGCAGCGACGAATTGCGCGCCCTGCAGGAGGGGCGCTTCACGACGCTCATGACGCAGGCCTGGAAAGTGCCGTTCTATCAACGCCTGTGGGGCGCCAAGGGCCTGGAGCCGGGCGATATTGGGGGTCTGGATGATATCACCAGACTGCCCACCTTCGATAAATCCGACATCATGGCCTCCATCGCCGCGCATCCCCCCTTTGGTGATTTTCATGGCATGGAAACCTATGCTCCGGGCGAACGCCCGCCGGTGATCCTGCACACCACATCCGGCACCACCGGACGCCCCCAGGTACTGTTATACGGCCCGCGCAGCCGTGAAATCCAAAATCTATTGGTCGCCCGGGCCTATCTGCTTCAGGGCCTGCGCCCGGACGATGTTGTGCATTCGGTCTATGGCCACGGCATGGTCAACGGCGGCCACTATATTCGCGAAGCCGTGGTGCATTGGACCAATTCGATATTTTTGCCCGCTGGCACGGGAATCGAAACCCGGTCGGTGCAGCAAGTAGCCCAGATGAAGGATTTCGGCGTCACCGTGCTCGTGGGCTTCGCCGATTACATCAAACACCTGGCCCATGTGGCCCGAGAGCAGGGCCTGGAGCCGGGCCGGGATATCAAGATACGGATGATTTCGGGCCACATGGGGCGGGAGGACAATATTACCCTGTCCCAGGCTTGGGGCGGGGCCGAAATTTTTGATTGGTATGGCGTAGGCGATACCGGTCTGATCGCCGGCGAGGGGCCGGAGAAAGCCGGTCTGTACATCATGGAAGACGCCCAGTACCTAGAAATCTGCGACATCGACAGCGGCCAGCCTTTGCCCGACGGCATTACCGGCGATATGGTCAGCACGGTGCTGTTTAAGGACGATATCTATCCCATCATCCGCTTCAATACTCATGATGTCTCTGCCCTGCGCATGGATACCGCGCCCTCCGTCCTCAACCTGCGCCGCATCGAGGGTTTCCTGGGCCGCAGCGACAATATGGTCAAACTGCGCGGCATCAACGTCTTCCCCCAGGCCATTGGCGCGATGCTGGCCGAGCGGCGGGAATTCAATGGCGAATTCATCTGCCGGGTCCAGCGGGACGGCCAGGGCCGGGACGAGATGGCCGTAACTTTCGAAATATCAGACGGCAGCAGCGGCCCGGCTCTGATCGCCACCTATCAGGAAATTCTGCGGCAAAAGACCGGCGTGGCGGTCGCCGTCGCCTTCGCTAAACCCG
>CAUZBE010000055.1:0-11653 GCA_963577885.1 Alphaproteobacteria bacterium | reverse complement strand
GTTCTGTCTGGAAAGGCCCCTTCGTCGATGGCTATCTGTTGAAGAAAGCGGAAACCGCCGCGCAATCGGGGCGCAAAGACGTCATCAAGATATGGTCGCGACGTTCGACCATACTGCCACAATTCGTCGGCCTGACTTTTGGCGTACACAACGGCCATAAACATATACCTGTGTTGGTGAACGAGGACATGGTGGGGCACAAGTTTGGCGAATTCTCGCCGACCCGCACCTATCATGGCCATACGGCCGATAAGAAGGCACGGCGGGGTTAGCGGCATGGGCAAGCAGGCAAGAGATCGGCGCATGGCCGACAACGAGGCTGGAGCACAGGGCCGCAAAATCCGGATCTCGCCGCAGAAATTAAATCTGGTGGCGCAAACCATCCGGGGTAAGAGTGTCGAATCCGCGTTGGCGGATTTGACCTTCTCAAAACGGCGCATTGCCGACGATGTGAAAAAAATTCTACAATCGGCTATCGCCAATGCCGAGAACAATCACGACCTGGACGTGGACGCCCTGTATGTGGCGGAAGCCAGTGTCGGCAAGAACATGGTGATGAAGCGCATGCGACCGCGGGCCCGTGGCCGCATGGCCCGCATCCTGAAACCATTCAGCGAAATACGTATCGTGGTGCGTGAGCGCGAGGAGACCAACTGATGGGTCAAAAAGTAAACCCGATAGGCTTGCGGCTCGGCATCAACCGGACCTGGGATTCCCGTTGGTATGCCAACAAGCGGGAATACGGTGCTCTGCTGCATGAAGATATCGCGATCCGCCGCTTTTTGCAGAAACGTCTGCATCAAGCCGGGGTTTCCCGCATCGTCATCGAGCGCCCAGCGAAGAAGGCCCGGGTGACCATTTCGACGGCCCGTCCCGGGCTGGTCATTGGCAAGAAAGGTGCGGACATTGAAAAATTGCGCCAGGCGTTGTCGCAAATGACCGGCAGCGACGTGCATTTGAATATCGTCGATATCCGCAAGCCAGAGATTGACGCCAAGCTGGTGGCCGAAAATATATGCAATCAGCTGGAACGCCGCATCGCATTTCGCCGGGCCATGAAGCGGGCAGTCCAGTCGGCCATGCGCCTGGGTGCCCTGGGTATTCGGATCAATTGCGGCGGCCGTTTGGGCGGGGCGGAAATTGCCCGGACCGAATGGTACCGTGAGGGCCGGGTGCCCCTGCATACCCTGCGCGCCGACGTCGATTACGGGCAAGCCACGGCCTTTACCGCCTACGGCACCTGCGGCGTCAAGGTTTGGGTCTTCAAGGGCGAGATCATGGACCATGACCCCATGGCCCAGGAGACACGAAACCAGGATACACAGGCGCCGCGTTTGTAAGAACGGACGGAGGGTCGGCGGGGAAGTGCTCCACCGGCTCGAAACGACAAGGACATAGGTTGATCGCATAATGTTGCAGCCAAAACGAACAAAATTCCGCAAGGCCCACAAAGGCCGAATTCACGGCAAGGCCAAGGCCGGCAATAAGCTGGATTTTGGCGCCTACGGTTTGAAGGCGATCGGTCCAGCGCGGATTACCGCGCGCCAGATCGAGGCGGCCCGCCGCGCCATGACTCGGCAAATGAAACGTGCTGGAAAATTGTGGATCCGGGTCTTTCCCGATGTACCCGTGTCGAAGAAGCCAACTGAAGTCCGCATGGGTAAGGGCAAGGGCACGCCAGAATTTTGGGTTTGCCGGATTAAACCGGGCCGGATGATGTTCGAAATCGATGGTGTCCCAGCCGATGTGGCGCGCGAGGCCTGCCGCTTGGCGGCGGCGAAGCTGCCCTTGCCGACCAGGTTTGTCGCCCGCGTTGGAGAGGGTCACTAATGAATGCCGAACAACTACGCGGCAAGACCAAGGATCAGTTGGGCGATCAACTGCTGGACCTGCGTAAGGAGCAGTTCAATCTGCGCTTTCAACGGTCTAGTGGTCAGCTGGAAAACACCGCCCGCGTGCGACAAGTGCGGCGCGATATTGCTCGCATAAAAACGGTGTTGAACCGGATGCAGAGTGCCGCCCAGAGCGAAACTCAGGCTCAGGCCTAGGGCCGAGGAGAACAGGATGCCAAAACGAATCATGCAAGGCGTCGTAGTCAGCGACAGGGGCGACAAGACCATCGTGGTCCGGGTCGAACGCCGCTTCACGCACGCGATGTACAAAAAGGTGATCCGCCGGTCTAGACGCTTTCATGCGCACGACCCGCAGAACACATTCAAGACTGGCGATCGTGTCCGGATAGAAGAATGCGCGCCAATCTCCAAATTAAAGCGATGGATCGTCCTCGCCGAGCAAGAGAACGGCTAGGCCGGTCGGAGTAGGCAGCTATGATTCAATCTGAAACCATGCTCGAAGTCGCCGATAATTCCGGCGCCCGTCGGGTACAATGTATCAAGGTACTTGGCGGTTCCAAGCGCAAGTACGCCTCTGTTGGCGACATCATTGTGGTCTCCATAAAGGAAGCTATCCCGCGGGGTCGGGTAAAAAAAGGCGATATTCATCGTGCTGTCGTGGTCCGGACCGCAAAAGATATTCATCGCGCGGATGGCTCCGCGATCCGCTTTGACCGCAACGCCGCCGTCTTGATCAATCCCCAGAACGAGCCAATTGGGACCCGTATTTTCGGCCCGGTGACGCGCGAATTGCGCGCCAAGAACCACATGAAAATCATCTCTCTGGCGCCAGAGGTTATCTGATGGCGAAGAAATTCAAAATCTGCAAAGGCGACGATGTGGTCGTTGTCAGCGGCCGGGATAAAGGCAAGAAGGGCTCTATCCTTCGGGTCCTGCGCCAGGATGATCGTGTTCTGGTGGATGGCGTCAATATGGTCAAACGGCACACCCGCCCCAGTGGCGCCCAGCCCGGAGGCATCGTCGAAAAAGAGGCGCCGATCCATGTTTCCAACATAGCCTTGGCTGATCCCAAGGACGGCACCGCGACGCGGGTTGGGTACCGCTTCCTTGGAGATGGCCGCAAGGTCCGGTTTGCCAAGCGGTCGGGGGAGGTAATTGATGTCTGATACGCCACGATTGAAACAATTCTATCTGGATGAATTGCACGGCAAGTTGAAGGAGGAGTTCAACTTCACCAACGACCTGCAGGTGCCGCGTTTGGATAAGATCGTTGTTAATATGGGCGTCGGTGCAGGTACCGATGACCGTAAGAAGGTTGAGGCCGCTTATGGCGAACTGACCAAAATCGCGGGACAAAAGCCGGTCATTACCGCAGCCAAGCGCTCGGTCGCCGTGTTTAAGTTGCGCGAGGGGATGCAGATCGGTTGCAAGGTGACGTTGCGCCGGGAGCGGATGTATGAATTCCTGGATCGTTTGATTACCGTGGCGTTGCCGCGGGTCCGGGATTTCCGAGGCGTCTCGCGAAAAAGTTTTGATGGCCATGGCAACTATGCCTTGGGCCTGACGGAACAGCTTATCTTTCCGGAAATCAACTATGACGAGATTGATGACGTGCGTGGCATGGACGTGGTGATCTGCACCACGGCGGCCAACAATGACCATGGCCTGGCTTTGCTGGCCGGCTTTAACATGCCTTTTCAAAGCTGAGATCGGTTTTTGATCAATGCCGCGCGGGTAAGGATTTTCGGCGAAAGTCTAGCTTTTGGGTTTTCGCGTCGCGAGAGCGATTTTGGACTAATTGCTCTATTTTTAAGTATCTGGGCACATTTTCAATGAATGTGCTTTAGGGAAACCAAGGGGTTCCATGCATGGCCAAGAAAAGTGCCATTGAGAAGAACAAGTCCCGTGCCAAGCTGGCCGGGAAGTATAAGGCCAAGCGTACGCGTCTCAAGGCGGTTGCCTCGGATAAGAACCTTAGTCAGGAAGAGCGCTTTGCAGCCCGGTTGAAACTGGCGCAATTACCTCGCAATTCCGCGCCGAACCGCGTCCGTAATCGTTGCGAGTTGACCGGCAGGTCACGTGGCTATTATCGGAAATTTAAACTATCCCGGATCGCGCTGCGCGAACTGGGTTCGCTCGGACAGATTCCGGGCCTGACCAAGTCAAGCTGGTAGGGGAGGCGTAACGATGTCGATGACCGATCCGATCGGCGACATGCTGACGCGAATTCGCAACGGCCAGCGCGCGGGCAAGGGAGCCGTCTTGTCGCCGGCGTCCCGGTTGCGGGAAAGCGTTTTGGAAGTATTGCAACGCGAAGGCTATATCCGTGGATATTCGCGCACTGATTACGACCGCGGCAAGGCTGAATTATCGATCGAGCTGAAGTATTATGAAGGCGAGCCGGTGATCCAGCAGATTAAGCGGGTATCCACGCCGGGCCGGCGGGTTTATTCCTCGGTCAAACAACTGCCCCGGGTGGCCAACGGCCTCGGTATATCTATTCTAACCACGCCGCAAGGGGTGTTGTCGGATAGCGAGGCGCGGGAAGCCAACGTGGGCGGCGAAGTCATCTGTCAGGTATTTTAAAGGAACGCCGATGTCCCGTATCGGAAACAAACCGGTGGATGTGCCTGATGGCGTCACCATCGAGCTAGCCAACCGGGCCCTGACCGCCAAGGGCAAACTAGGCGAATTGTCCATGCATGTCGTTGACCAGGTGGAGATCAGTCATGCCGACAATCAGCTCGTCGTTACCCCGAAGGATCAGAGCAAGGTCTCGCGCTCCATGTGGGGCATGCAGCGTAGCTTGGCGCAGAACCTGGTGACGGGCGTGTCGGAAGGTTTTGTCAAGGAACTGGAAATTCAGGGTGTCGGTTATCGCGCCAACCTGCAGGGCAAGACGTTAAAGTTGCAATTGGGCCATAGTCACGACATTGATTTCCCCATTCCCGAGGGTATCGCGATCGAATGCGAACGGCCCACGGCGATAAGAATCAAAGGAATCGACAAGCAACAGGTCGGTCAGGTTGCTGCGAAGATCAGGGCATTCCGCCCGCCGGAGCCCTATAAAGGCAAGGGCGTGCGCTATGTGGGCGAATATGTCTTCCGCAAGGAAGGCAAGAAAAAGTAGGCAAACATGGGCAATACCAAAGAATTATTCAAACGCCGGCAGCGGCGCAACCGGTACTCCCTGGCGAAACTTGCCACGGGCCGGCCTCGCCTCTCCGTGTTCCGCTCCTCACAGCACATCTATGCCCAAATCATCGATGATGCCGCGGGGAAGACGCTGGCGTCGGCCTCCAGTCTGGAAAAAAATCTGCGCAACAGCCTGAAAACCGGTGCCGACAAAGACGCGGCGTCGAAAGTCGGGGCATTAATCGCCAAACGGGCTAAAAGCGCCGGCGTCGGGGCGGTGGTGTTTGACCGCGGCGGATACCAATTTCATGGCCGGGTCAGGGCACTGGCGGATGCCGCGCGTGAAGCCGGTTTGAGTTTTTAGGAAAGGCTAGGTCGCATGGCACGTAAAGATTTCGGGGACCGCGGCGACAGCGAGTTTGTCGATAAATTGGTCCATATCAATCGGGTCGCCAAGGTGGTCAAGGGCGGCCGCCGGTTCGGTTTCGCGGCTTTGGTTGTCGTTGGCGACCAAAAAGGCCGGGTCGGATTTGGCCATGGCAAGGCCCGCGAGGTACCCGAGGCCATCCGCAAAGCAACGGAGACGGCCAAGAAGAGCATGATCCGTGTGCCGTTACGGGAAGGCCGGACCCTGCATCATGACATCACCGGCCGTCACGGCGCCGGCAAGGTCTTGCTGCGGGCCGCACCACCCGGCACCGGCATCATTGCGGGCGGCCCAATGCGCGCGGTTTTCGAGTGCCTTGGTGTCCAGGATGTGGTGACAAAATCGCAAGGTTCCTCAAATCCCTACAACATGGTACGGGCAACCTTTGCGGCGCTGAAGAACCAGGTCTCACCGCGCACGGTGGCGGCTAAAAGAGGTAAAAAAGTGGCTGAGATTATTGGTCGGCGCAGCCGTGGCGCCGGGCCGGATAAAGATGCGACCGAACAATCGGAAGCTATGGCGGAAACGGCGGACGCATAGCGGGGTGCCGTTAAAGGCGCCGAGACTACTTATATGTGGCTGAGGTATTTGGCCAAAGTATTAGGTCAGATTGGAAAACGAACCATGGCGAAAGCTAAAAAAATACTGACGGTAACCCAGATCGGCAGTCCCATCGGGCGGCCGAAATGGCAACGGCAGACATTGATCGGCCTGGGCCTGAACAAGATGCATCGGACCCGCGAGTTGGAGGATACCCCTTCCGTGCGCGGCATGGTGAACAAAGTGCATCATCTGGTCCGCGTAGAGACGGCGGAATAAATCATGAAACTGAACGAATTACGCGATAACGCCGGCGCGCGGCATAAATCTAAGCGTTTAGGCCGTGGTATTGGATCCGGCAAGGGTAAAACCGCGGGTCGAGGCCACAAGGGTCAGAAGTCACGCTCGGGCGTGGCCATCAAGGGTTTTGAAGGCGGCCAGATGCCGCTGTATCGGCGCCTGCCAAAGCGCGGCTTCAACAATATCTTCGCCAAGCATTATCAGGTGATCAATCTGGACCGGGTACAAGCGGCGATCGATGCGGGCAAGTTGGACGCGGGCAAGCCAATCGGCATGACTGAATTGCTCGCCTCAGGCTTGGTGCGGAAACCCCGTGACGGCGTGCGTCTTCTAGCCCAGGGAGCGTTGACCGCCAAGATCGCGATCACGGTGGCGGGCGCCTCGGCGGCGGCTGTGGCGGCGGTGGAAAGCGCTGGCGGTACGGTCACGGTGACCGTGGCAAGGGAAGTAGCGGCCGATGACGGCGCTGCGGCCGGGCCCGAGGCTGACGAATAACGGCTGGGCAAAAGACCGGTTTGGCGGTTGGTTTGACGGTGCTGGAATGGTGATCTGGATTTGATTAGGCGGACTCGCGAAACATGGCGAGACGGCCGCGAGGACGAACAATATGGCATCCGCAGCTGAACAATTGGCGGCTAACATAAATTTCGGTGCCTTTTCCAAGGCAACGGAGTTAAAAAAACGTCTGTGGTTCACATTGGGCGCCTTGATCGTCTATCGCATTGGCACTTATATCCCGATACCTGGTATCGACCCCGCCGCGCTGGCGGAAATATTCGAGCAGCAGCGTGGCGGCATTCTCGGTATGTTCGATGTCTTCTCGGGCGGCGCGTTGGGGCGGATGACGATTTTCGCTCTGAATATCATGCCCTATATCTCGGCCTCCATCATCATTCAGCTTTTGACAACGGTTTCACCCCATCTGGCGCAGTTGAAGAAAGAGGGCGAACAGGGCCGCAAGAAGATCAACCAATACACCCGTTACGGCACGGTTGTCCTGACAGCGCTGCAGGCCTATGGAATCGCTTCCGGCCTGGAAGGTATGACGGCCTCGGGCGGCGGCGGCGTGGTCCTGGCGGCCGGTATGTTTTTCAAGGCTAGCACGGTGATCACCTTGGTGGGCGGCACCATTTTCCTGATGTGGTTGGGTGAACAGATCACCGCGCGTGGGGTGGGCAACGGTATTTCCCTGATCATCTTCGCCGGCATCGTGGCGCAGTTGCCCTCGGCCATCGCCTCGACCCTTGAGTTGGGCCGGACCGGTGCCCTGAACACCTTGTTCATACTATTTCTGATCATTCTCGTGATCGCGACCATTACTTTCATCGTCTTTATCGAACGAGCCCAGCGCCGCATCATCGTGCAATATCCCAAGCGCCAGGTTGGCCAACGCATGTTTGGCGGCGAAAGCACCCATCTGCCGTTGAAGCTGAATACCGCCGGCGTGATCCCGCCGATTTTCGCCTCATCGCTGTTGCTGCTGCCCGTCACCGTGGCGTCTTTTTCAGCCCAGGGCGGGCCGGAGTGGCTGACCACCCTGACGTCGCTGATGGGACGGGGGCAGCCGCTTTACCTGGCTCTGTATATCGGCGGCATTGTATTCTTCTGTTTCTTCTATACCGCCATCGTCTTCAACCCCGCCGATACGGCAGATAACTTGAAGAAATACGGCGGATTTATTCCCGGCATTCGCCCCGGCCAACGCACGGCGGATTACCTTGACTATGTTCAGACCCGTTTGACCGTCGTGGGGGCGGGGTATTTGGCCCTGGTCTGTCTGTTACCGGAATTGTTGATGTCACAATATGCCGTACCCTTCTATTTCGGCGGCACCTCGCTGCTTATCGTGGTGAGCGTGACCATGGATACCGTGGCCCAAATCCAGTCCCACCTGCTGGCGCATCAATACGAAGGCCTGATCAAAAAATCAAAACTACGGGGCCGAAACCGGTGAGGTTGATCCTGTTAGGCTCCCCAGGCGCGGGTAAAGGCACACAGGCGCAACGTTTGGCCGATACCTATAGTATCGTGCAATTGTCTACCGGTGACATGCTGCGCGCCGCCGTTGCGGTGGGAACAGAGATAGGATTGCGCGCCAAGGCGGTGATGGAAGCGGGCGATCTGGTCTCGGACGATATCGTCGTTGGCATTATTTCAGATCGGGTAGACCAGGACGACTGCAAATATGGCTTCATTCTTGATGGTTTTCCGCGCACCTTGGCCCAGGCCGAAGCGCTGGAACGAATGCTGGCGGAAAAGTCATTGCTGCTGGACGCAGTTATTGAAATGCAGGTCAATGACGCGGTGTTGATCGGCCGGATCACCGGCCGCTACACCTGCGCGGATTGCGGTGCTGGCTATCACGACGAAAATTTAAAACCGAAAGTCACCGGTATCTGCGATAAATGTGGCGGCACGGCATTCGACCGACGGGCCGACGACAACGCGGATACCGTGACATCACGACTAAAGGCCTATCATGAACAGACGGCGCCCTTGCTGCCTTATTACAGGAACAAAGGCCGTTTGCAGACGGTTGATGGCATGGCGGAGATTGACGAAGTAACCCGGCAGATGAAAGCTGTGCTGGGGGCTGGTTAATACGTTGACTTGGCGGGAAAAAAGCATTAGATCGCGTGGTTCTATATTCATTGAGATCGTCGCCAATGTGACTGCCCGTATTGTGGTTTCTGGGGGTGTATTTCGAACCGGCGGAGGCGCGCAATTTAAAAAAGCTGGGTGCAAACAAGCTGGATGCCGGCGGGTTTCCTCGGAATAGGAGCGTAGGCGCATAAGATAATTCGGCAGGGCGGACAAGGCCGGCCAGAAAACAGACGTACAGACGCCCAAATACAGGGTAAGGACGATACAAGGCAACGACAAGGAGAATTCGGGTGGCGCGGATAGCGGGCATAAATATTCCGACCAACAAAAGGGTCCTGATTTCGTTAACGTATATTCATGGCATTGGTAGAACCAAGGCCATGAATATCTGTGAGAAAGTTGGCATTCCCGAGGAGCGCCGGGTGGCCGAACTGACGGACCAGGAAGTAATTCAAATTCGTGAACTGATTGACCAGGACCATATGGTTGAGGGCGATTTGCGGCGCGAGGTGGCAATGAACATCAAACGTTTGATGGATCTTGGCTGCTATCGCGGCATTCGTCACCGCAAGGGCCTGCCCCTGCGTGGCCAGCGCACCCATACCAACGCGCGGACGCGCAAAGGCCCGGCGCGACCCATCGCCGGAAGAAAAAAGGCGTAGGTTAGTTAATGGCAAACGAACGCACACGCGTCCGCCGGCGCGAGAAGAAAAATATCATCTCTGGCGTGGCGCATGTCAACGCAACATTCAACAACACCATGGTCACCATTTCGGACGTGCAGGGCAATGTAATTGCCTGGTCGTCCGCCGGTGCGCAGGGCTTTAAGGGCTCGCGTAAATCGACGCCGTATTCGGCGCAAATGGCGGCGGAGGATGCCGGCCGAAAGGCGCAGGAACATGGCATGAAATCCCTTGAGGTGTTTGTAAAAGGGCCGGGCTCAGGGCGTGAATCCGCGCTTAGGGCATTACAGTCGGTGGGTTTTACCATCACATTTATCAAGGACGTGACGCCGATACCACACAATGGCTGTCGGCCACCCAAGCGGCGGCGGGTCTGATCCCGGCGGCTGGCGTCACCGAGGGGCCGGTCAAATAAAAATTAAGATTCCGGGAAATCTCCCGGTAGCTGCGGTTGTCGAACGCGAGGATACGACGTGATCCAGAAGAATTGGCAAGAACTGATTAAGCCCAACAAATTAAACGTTGTGGCGGACAATGACCCTGATCGCAAGGCCACCCTGGTGGCCGAGCCTTTGGAGCGCGGCTTTGGGCTGACCCTGGGCAACGCATTGAGACGCATTTTATTGTCGTCACTGCATGGTGCGGCGGTCACTTCGTTGCAGATCGACGGGGTTCTGCACGAATTCTCGTCGATCCCTGGCGTCCGCGAAGATGTGACAGACATTGTCCTGAACATCAAGGGACTAGCCGTCCGGTTACATAACGAAGGGCCGCGGCGGATGACATTGAAGGCGGAAGGGCCCGGCCCGGTAACGGGGGCAAATTTGGAAATGGGCCCAGATATCGAGGTCATGAACCCGGATCTGGTGATCTGCCACCTTGACCAAGGCGCCAAACTATCGATGGAACTGACGGTTGATTCCGGCAAGGGCTATCTGGCGGCAGAACATAACCGGGCCGAAGATTCCCCAATTGGCTTGATCCCCATCGATTCCGTATTCAGCCCTGTACGTCAGATCGCCTACCGGGTTGAGAATTCCCGCGAAGGCCAGATCCTGGATTACGATAAGCTGACCATGGATATTGAAACGGATGGCACGGTGACGCCCGAAGACGCGATCGCCTATGCCGCCCGTATCCTGCAGGATCAGCTGCAACTGTTCATCAATTTCGAGGAGCCCCGGGAAGAACCGGTGCATTTCGAACCGCAGGTGCCGCGAATCAACCGCAATCTACTGCGCAAGGTGGACGAGTTAGAATTATCCGTACGCTCGGCCAATTGCCTGAAGAACGACAATATCATCTACATCGGCGATCTGGTGCAAAAAACTGAATCCGAGATGTTGCGCACGCCGAATTTTGGCCGCAAATCCTTGAACGAAATAAAGGAAGTGCTGACACAAATGGGCCTGCATCTTGACATGGAGGTCAACGAATGGCCGCCCGAAAATATCGACGATCTAGCCAAGCAGATGGAAACGGATTTCTAGCAAATTGGGTTTTCGATCGTTACGTTATCGGCCCTAGAGCATTTTCATATGGGAAAAGCTCATATTTTTAGAATTAGAGATATTGTTCCAATCACTTAGAAACGCTTTGCGATTCTCATTAATTCGGAATTACTCTAGGGGTTAGCATAGGAGTAGGGACATGCGGCACCGCATACGTGGACGCAAACTGAACCGCGATAGTTCGCATCGCAAGGCAATGTTCGCCAATATGGCCTCGTCCTTGATCAAGCACGAGCAGATCAATACCACCTTGCCAAAGGCCAAGGAATTGCGGCCCATTGTGGAAAAACTGATCACGCTAGGCAAACGCGGTGATTTGCATGCCCGCCGCCTAGCCTTTGCCCGGATTCCGGACCGCGCCATGGTAACCAAATTATTCGACGTCTTGGGCCCGCGATATGCGGAACGCCAGGGCGGGTACGTCCGTATCATTCGGGCGAATTTCCGTCATGGCGATTGCGCGCCCATGGCTTTTATAGAATTCATCGACCGGGATGTGGAGGCCAAGGGATTAGATTCAGGCCCCACCGGGGCAGAGGAAGCTGACGAGGATGTTGCCGCCTGATCATGGTGCCTTGCCAGGCCAGAAATTATGATCAA
>CAUZBE010000054.1:0-11673 GCA_963577885.1 Alphaproteobacteria bacterium | reverse complement strand
CATCACCCGGGCGGGCAGTGGCGACCAGATTTTCCCGCACCGTCAGATTTGGGAAGATTTGCCGCCCCTCCGGCACCAGGCCCAGGCCGAGTTGGGCAATGCGATAAGGCGCCAGCCCAACCAGGTTCCGTTGTTGAAATTGCAAACTACCGCCGAGCGGCTGGATCAGGCCCATGATGGCGCGGATGGTGGTGGTCTTGCCCATGCCGTTGCGGCCCATCAGGCTGACCACCTGACCCGCCCGCACGGACAGGCTCATCCCGAATAATGCCTGGCTTTGCCCGTAGAAGGCATCGATGCCGGTCAATTCAAGCATCCGCTGCTTCCGTGCCCAGATAGGCCGCGCGAACCGCTTCATTGGCCCGGATCTCCTCTGGCCGGCCGGTGGCGATGGCCCGGCCATAGACCAGGACGGTGATGCGGTCGGCCAGCGCGAAAACCGCGTCCATGTCATGTTCGATTAGGACGATGGTGTGCCGCCCTTTCAAACTCTGCAATAGTTCCACCATGCGGGCGGATTCATCCCGTCCCATGCCTGCCATGGGTTCGTCCAGCAAGAGCAGGCTGGGTTCCGTCGCCAAAGTCATGGCGATTTCCAACTGCCGCTGCTCACCATGGCTGAGGTTGGCGGCCGGCTCATGGGCCCTGGCGCCCAGGCCGATGCGCTCCAGAAGCGCGAGGGCTGGCAGGCGGAGAGTGGGGTCTTCATAGGCCCGGCGCCAGAAATGAAAGGAATGGCCGGTGTGGGCCTGGACGGCTAGGGCAACATTGTCCAGAGTGGTAAAATTTGGGAAGATTGAGGTGATCTGGAATGACCTGGCCAGGCCCAGGGCCACACGGGAGGGCACGGAAAGCCGGGTGATGTTGCGCCCGGCGAAATAGATCTGTCCCCTGTCGGGGCGCAGTTCACCCGACAATTGCGCGATCAGCGTGGTCTTGCCGGCGCCATTGGGGCCGATGATGGCGTGGATGTCCCCCGCCATGATGTCCAGGTGCAGATCATCTGTGGCGACCAGGCTGCCGAAATTTTTGCATAGGCCTTCGATGCGCAGGGTCGGCTCAACCATGACCCCCGCCCCCGGCAAACCATTTTCGGGCGAACAGCGCATGAAGGCCGCCCCGGCCAAATAGCACGATGGCAATCAGGACCGGCCCCATGATGATGGCCCAGTGTTCACCCGCGTTGGTCATGAACATTTCCATCCATTCTGGCAGGTATTCTTGCAGCAATAAGAACCCGGTAGCCCCCAGCACTGGCCCAATCAAGGTACCCATGCCGCCCATGATGACCATGATCATAATTTCGCCCGAATGGGTCCAATGCATCACATCCGGCGAGACGAATTCGTTCAAGTTGGCGAACAGGGCACCCGAAAGGCCACACAGGCTGCCCGCGATGGTGAAGCCGGCAAGTTTGTAACGGTAGGTCGGGAAGCCAATGGCCTGCGTGCGCGCCTCGTTGGTCCGGCTCGCCCGGATGACCACGCCAAAGCGTGATTGTACCAGACGATGCAGGATGAACAGGGTTCCGCTCAGACAAGCCAGGGTCAGATAGTAAAACTGGTTGGCATCATACAGATCTATCAGCCCGGCGAATTCACTGCGCGCGGATACCATGCCGTCGTCGCCGCCGAATTCCTCCAGGCTGATGCCCAGGAAATACAGCATTTGGGCAAAGGCCAGGGTAATCATGATGAAATAAACCCCGGAAGTGCGCAAACTCATGGCGCCGAAGATCACGCCAGCCAGGGCCGCAGCGGCCATGGCCAGGGGAAACTGGATGAAGCCGTTGTCGATGCCGTAGTAGCTGAGAATGCCAACCGAATAGGCGCCAATTCCCATATAAGCGGCGTGTCCGAAACTGATCATGCCGCCATAGCCCAGAATGAAATCCAGGCTGACGGCGGCGATGGCCAGGATCATGATGCGGGCCAGCATGTCTATATAGAAGGGCTGATCGAATATGGCCGTTAACGGCGGCACCACAGCGAACAGGGCCAGGGCAATCAGGCTTAGCCATATCTGCTGTTTTTTCATGGCTTATCCGGTCCTGGCTGGAAACAGGCCCTGCGGACGTACCAACAGGATGGTGGCCATCAGGATATAGATCAGCATGGAGGCCAGGGCGGGTCCGGCAGTATCCGCTGCCGCGTCCGAGACAAATTCGCGAAGCAGCCCGGGCAGGAAAACCCGGCCCACCGTATCGACCATGCCCACGGCTATTGCCGCGATGAAGGCCCCACGGATGGAGCCGATACC
Organism: Alphaproteobacteria bacterium; assembly: GCA_963577885.1. Lineage (GTDB taxonomy): Bacteria > Pseudomonadota > Alphaproteobacteria. The sequence continues at coordinate 9,414 of CAUZBE010000054.1, read as the reverse complement.
GCCGATGATGATGACCACGAAGGCTAAGATCAGCAGGGGCTCCCCCATGCCCGGCTCGACGCTGGTCAAAGGCCCCAACATCATGCCGGCCAGTCCCGCGAAGACGGCGCCCAAGGCAAAGACAAAGGTGAACAGGGATTTTATATTCACGCCCAAGGCGCCCACCATCTCGTTGTTCGAGGCGCCGGCCCGGATTAGCATCCCAAGGCGGGTATGCGCCACGATGAGATAAATAACGCCAGCGACGGCCAGGCCGACGGCGATGATCAGCAGGCGAAACACCGGATAGGGTGCGCCGGGGATGATTTCGAGATGACCGGAAAGATAATCCGGCAGCCCGGAATACAGCGATATGGGTCCCCAGACGATGCGCACCACTTCGTTGAAAAACAGGATCAGGCCGAACGTGGCCAGGACCTGGTCCAGGTGGTCGCGACGGTAGAGGGTACGCAGGGCGACGATTTCCACTAGGGCGCCAACGGCGAAGGTCGCCGGCAGGGCCAGGAACATGCCCAGCACAAATGAATCGGTCCAGGCTACCAAGGTTGTCGCCAGATAGGCGCCGATCATGACTAGACTGCCATGGGCCAGATTGACCAAATCCATGATGCCGAAGACCAGGGTGAGGCCGGCGGCGATCAGAAACAGCATGACGCCAAACTGAAAACCGTTGAAGGCCTGCTCTAATAACAGCAGCGGATCCATTACGCGCGCCTTACGGCCGGTGCTGCAAGATCAGATACAAAACGGGAACGCCCTTATATCAAATATACAAGACCGTCGGATCGATATAGCGATCCGACGGTCTTGATCTGATCTAAGGGCTCCCCCGTTTTGCAAGCTCTCGGCTTACCTACCACTTCATGCCGCAGGATTTGGCATAGGAATCGCCATGGGCGGAAATGATCACGCCACGGGTTTTCGTAATATAGCTGCCGTCGGCTTCCTTCACGGCTTCCCGCAAATAGATGTTCTGTATGGGGAAATGGTTGTTGTTGAATTTGAAGGTGCCGCGCGTCGTCGGGAAATCACCGGCCCGCATGGCGGTCCGCAGTTTGTCCCGATCGGAAACGCCGCCTGCCTTGCGGATGGCATTGTCCAGCAACATCACCGTGTCATAGGCTTGCGCGGCATAGAAGGGCGGCGTCTTGCCATATTTCTTGCGATAACTATCGACGAAGCGGCGATTGACGGTGTTGCCAAGATCCGGGCTCCAGTGCTGCACGCCGAAGGTTCCGACCGCCGCTTCTTTCAACGCCGGCAAAGATATGGCATCCACGGTATAGGCCGAATATAGCGGGATTTTGTCCGACAAACCAGCTTGGGCATATTGCTTGATGAAGTTAATACCCATACCGCCCGGCAGGAAGATAAAGACGGCTGATGGGTTGGCCGCGCGCAGGGCGGATATTTCCGCCTGATAATCCTTCTGGCCCAATTTTGTGTACACCTCGCCAGCGGTCTTGCCCTTGAACATCCGCTTGAAGCCCTTGAGCATGTCCTTGCCTGCCTGGTAGTTAGGTGCCATGAGATAGACGTTGTCGATCTTTTTAGCCGACATGTATTTACCCATAGCTTCGGGCATCATGTCGTTCTGAAACGCTACATTGAAAAAATTCTCGGAACATTTCTTGCCGGCCACCGCTGATGGCCCGGCATTGGAACTGATTAGGAAGGTATTGGACCGGGTGACCGGGCCATGCACCGCGATGAGAAGATTGGACCAGATGATGCCAGAGATGAATTGCACCCGATCCCGCTTGATCATTTTATTGACCAGCTGTTTGGCCACGTCGGGCTTGCGCTGATCATCGCCGTAGATGATCTCCGTATCCAGGCCCCCCAGCCTGCCGCCAACATGCTCTAGTCCCAGCTCGAAAGCGTTCTTCATGGGTTTGCCAATGATGCCGGCGGAGCCGGATAACGTGGTGATAAAACCGACTTTAACGGTTTCCGCCGCTACCGGCGTTGCCGCCAGGGCAAGGCCAACAGCCAGGCCTATAATTCGTTTCGACATTCCCTAATCCTCCCAGGTTGATGTGTTGTGCGCCAATCCCGCCGCCCGGCCGTTTTAAATGTTCCGGCCTTGCTTGGCCAAGCCGTTGATTGAATAGTATAGAAAAGCGCTGCATGCCGAAAGCGCAGAAGAGAAGTTCCATAAATTTACGCAAAGATGTGCAGGAAATTGGTTCCCTTGGCAAATATGTAGACGCCTGCATTCATTAATAGGTGTCCGGAACTCTTGTCCCCCAGTCATGAGGCGTTGCGCGGGTACGACGAGGCGACTAAGCTCCAACCTGACACGGGTTGGCGTAAGGGTCCCAATGCACTCTAACAGCGGGCCGTGGTGGGAATGGCAAGGTGTCATATCCCAAAATTCATAATGGATAGGGAGGCAAAATTCTATGAAACGTCGTACATTTATTAAGGGCGCGACAGCGGCTGGCGTTGCCACTGCTGCCGTCGCTGCATCAAATTTTCCGAAACCCGCGATCGCGTCGGGTGTAAAGGAATGGAAAATGGTCATGTCCTGGCCATTGAATTTGCCGGGACTTGGTACCTCTGGCCAGCGGGTGGCGCGCCGCATTGGCGAGCTTTCCGAGGGTAAGATCAAAATCAAGGTCTATGGCGGCGGCGAATTGGTTCCCGCAATGCAGGTTTTTGACGCCGTGTCCAAGGGCGATGCCGAAATGTACATGTCGGCGGAATATTATTTTCAGGGCAAGCACAAGGCATTCAATTTCTTTACCGCCGTGCCCTATGGCATGACCGGCAGCGAAACCTATTCCTGGATGCGCTATGGCGGTGGCCAGGAATTGTGGGACAAACTGTCGGCTCAATTTAATCTGAAGGGCTTCTTGGGCGCCCCTACCGGCGTGCAGATGGGCGGTTGGTTCCGCAAGGAAATCAATAGCCTGGATGACTTCAATGGTCTGAAATTCCGCATGCCCGGCATTGGTGGTGAAGTGCTGCGTAAACTAGGTGTCGCCGTGGTCAACCTGCCGGGCGGTGAAGTGTTCCCGGCTCTGCAGGCAGGCACTATTGACGGCACCGAATGGGTCGGGCCATGGTTTGACATGATGCTGGGCTTCCACAAGGTCGCCAAGTATTACTACCACCCTGGTTTTCACGAGCCCGGCACTACGGGTAGCTTCAATATCAACAAAGGCCTGTGGGACAGCCTGACGAAGAACGAGCAGCTGCTTATCGAGACGGTAATCCAGGCTGAAGCGATGATCCAGGGCGCGGAATTCAATGCCCGCAATAACGCATCCCTGAATGTTCTGATGAGCAAACATGGCGTCAAATTGCGGCAGTTTTCGAACGATATTCTGACCAAGCTCGGCACTCTTTCGGGTGAGGTTGTGGCCGAAATCGGCAACACCGATGCCACCTCGAAAGAAGTCTACGATAGCTATCTTGCCTTCCGCAAACAGTCCCTTAGCTATACCAAGATTAGCGAACAGGGCTTCATGAACGCGCGGTTGCTACCGTTTAAATTCGGATAAAACGTTGGTTTGGCGCCCTTGGCGCCATCCCATTATCATGAGGCCCGCGCCGCAATACTGGCGCGGGCCTCCCTTTAGGGGACCGGACGGCCATAGTATTTCTCAATGGCCGCTACGAGGGTCTAACCGGTCGAATAAAGTATAGGGAGGCGCCGGTGAACCGATTGCTAGCTATCACGGGTATGATCGACCTGATGAACGAAAAGATTGGCCGGACCGTTTCATGGCTGGCCTTAATCATGATCCTTGTGCAGTTCATAGTCGTGGTGATGCGTTACATGTTTGGATTGGGTTCCATCATGATCCAGGAATCTATCGTCTACATGCATGCCCTGATCTTTCTCATCATGGCGGGTTATACCCTGTTGCATGACGGCCATGTGCGGGTGGATATTTTCTATGGCGCGGCGACCATAAAACGAAAGGCCCTAATTAATTTTCTCGGAGTTCTGGTTTTCTTGTGGCCGGTCTGCATTCTGATTATTACCGTCTCCGCCGAATTTGTCACGGCCGCCTGGGCCGTTAGGGAAGGTTCGCCGGAAGGTAGTGGCATCCAGGCCATTTATTTGCTGAAGACGGCCATCTGGATCTTCGCCGGGTTATTGATCCTGCAGGGTTTTTCTCTTTTAGTGAATTCTTGGCTGGTGATGCGCGGGATCAAGGCGGATTATGATCACGCCGAGGCCGTTAGTGGCGGTGGCGAAGCAGAGGGCGGCGGCCTATGAGCGCTAACGAAATCTTCGTCTTCCTGTTATTTTTTGGGGTCTGCTCGATGTTAATGGCGGGGTTCCCCGTGGCCTTTTCCCTGGCCGGCGTGGCCCTTATTTTTGCCAGTCTGGGGTCCCTGTTCGGTGCCTTCGATATTTCCTATCTCGGGTTTTTTCCGAACCGCATATTCGGCATCATGACAAACGAAGTACTGATCGCCGTGCCGCTATTCGTCTTCATGGGGGTCATGCTGGAACGTTCTAAAGTGGCGGAGGAATTGCTGGATACCCTGGGCATGGCGTTCGGCTCTCTTCCGGGAGGACTAGGCATATCGGTCTGCGTCGTGGGCGCCCTGTTGGCGGCCTCGACCGGCATCGTCGGAGCCACGGTGGTGACGATGGGTTTGCTATCACTGCCCACTATGTTACGCCGGGGTTATGACCCGTCCCTAGCCTGTGGCACCATTTGTGCCTCGGGCACGCTGGGCCAAATCATTCCGCCGTCCATCGTTTTGGTGGTGCTGGGCGACCAAATTTCCAACGCCTATCAAGAAGCGCAAAGGATTTTGGGCAATTATGCTCCTGATCCGGTCTCGGTCGGCGATCTATTCGCGGGCGCCTTGATCCCGGGCTTCTGTCTGGTTGGCATGTATATTCTTTATCAGGTTATCAATGCCCTAATCCGGCCGGAATCTTCGCCCCCTATTCCGCGCGGGGAATTGACCCAGGGCCTGTCAAGCCGCGAAATAACACTGAAAATCTGCCAGGCTTTGGTGGCGCCCATTGTGTTGATTGTCTCGGTCCTGGGCTCCATCCTGGCCGGTATCGCAACCCCGACCGAGGCCGCGGCCATGGGTGCCATCGGGGCGACCCTGCTGGGAGGCTTGCGCATGGGGGGTGGTTCGGGCAGGCCTATCTATACCGCGGCCGCCAGCCTGGTAGTCTTAATGGTGCTGGCGGCATTTTTCGATTTGCGCCTGGGCCGTGACGTAGTCTCTACCAGCGATACGGTGGCCATAGTCATCGGAGCTATTTGTTGCCTATTGCTAGCCTGGGGCATCGTTGTCAGCCTATGGCGGGTCTATCACGGCGGTGCCTTGCATGAGGTGATGCGAGGCACCTCTAAGATCTCATGCATGGTCTTTAGTATTGTCATCGGGGCGCAATTATTCTCGTTGGTGTTCCGTGGTTTCGGTGGTGATGAGATGGTGCACAGTTTCCTGATTACACTGCCCGGCGGTGTCTTTGGCGCCATGGTGGTGGTCATGGCCATCATGTTCATTATGGGCTTTTTTCTGGATTTCATCGAAATCACTTTCGTCGTCGTGCCCATCGTGGCGCCGATCCTGCTGCAGATGGATATAAACCCGGTCTGGCTGGGCATCATGATCGCCGTCAATCTGCAAACCTCGTTTCTGACACCGCCCTTCGGCTTCGCGCTGTTCTATCTGCGAGGTGTCGCGCCTGAATCGGTGACGACCGTGCAGATTTACAAAGGCGTGATCCCTTTCGTGGCAATCCAGGTTTCAGCCTTGGTTTTGCTGTCTTTCTTCCCCGGCCTGGTAACCTGGCTCCCCAAAGTGATCTACGGATAAGGCCAGCGCCGTAGTCAGGTCGGCTTCTGGATATATTCAATGGTAACGCCGTCGGGGTCGCGCAGGTAAACGACCTTGCCGCCCGCGTTCGGGCCCTTATCGATCGTGGTGATGGGCCCCAAGGGTAAAACCTGGTGCGCTGCCGAGGCGGCGACGGCGGCTGCCGCATCATCCACGTCATAGGCGACATGGGCAAAACCGGTATCGCAGGGGCGGCTTTCCACTTGGCAGCGTTCGGCGGGCGCGTGATATTGGATCAATTCCAGGCGGTGGCCGGGGCCCTGAATATAGGCCACCTCAATATCGGCGCCCGGCACCCCCGTGATCACTTCAATTAATTTAGGATCGCGCGGGGCGCGGTTCAGTAATTCAAAGCCCAGGGCTTCGGTAAAAAAGGCGATGCTACGGTCCAGGTCGGAGACGGTGAAGGACGTGTGGTTGGTGGAAAGTACGTGAAAGTCGCTCATGGTTAATCCTGTCCTTTGTTGTGCGCGGCTGGGGCCAAAGCATGGGTGCCATGCGCCATCGCCCCTTGTCCAGGACCTAGGTGGCGGCTAGTTTGTAGCAATCATGAATTCCTTTAGCGCCGCCATCGACGGCACATTGGGGCGCTTGCCACCGCACATCCGCGCCATCGTGCTGATCCTGTTTGCTACTCTGTGTTTCACCTCGATGCATACGGTAATCCGCTATGCCGCAACCGTGGGGCAGACCCATCCGTTCGAGGTAGCATTTTTTCGTAATGCCTTCGGTTTATTGGCGGTGTTGCCCTTCGCCCTGCGCGGCCGGGCCGCGGCGTTGCGTACGAAACGCTTGAAACTGCATGCCGTGCGCGGCTTCATGCAGGTCTTTGCCATGTTGATGTTCTTTTACGCATTGTCCATCACGCCCCTGGCGAAGGTATCCGCCGTGAGTTTCACCGCGCCGTTGTTCGCGACCCTGGGTGCAATCCTTTTCCTACGCGAGCGTATTCGCATGCGCCGGATGGTCGCGCTGGCGCTGGGCTTTTTAGGCGCCATGATTATTGTCCGGCCCGGTTTCATCGAATTGGATCTGGGCGCTATTTTGGTCATGGCCTCGTCTTCGATCTGGGCCTGCGCCATTCTGATCATAAAATCCCTGGCGCGGACGGAATCGAGCCTAACCATCACCACCTATCAGAATATTTTCCTGCTCCCCTTTACCCTGATCGCGGCTTATTTCTTCTGGACCTTGCCCAGTTGGACGTTGCTGGCCATGTTCGCGGTGATGGGTATTCTCGGCAGCATGGCCCATGTGGCCATGGCGGAATCCCTTAAGCTAGCCGAGGCCACGGCCATCTTGCCCTATGATTTCGTGCGCCTGATTTGGGCCAGCGGCATAGGTTTTGTCATCTTCGGTGAAATTCCAGAAATTTGGACCTGGATCGGCGGCAGCCTGATCTTTGCCTCCACAACCTACATTGGCTTCCGCGAGGCCCAGTTGAGACGGCGGCAAACTGCCCTGTAGGGGCCGTTTAAGGTGGTACCCTAAATTGTCACGTCAGCGTGAAAAACGCGCGGCCATCGAATTAGGTGATTTGCATATCATCCAGGATTTCCTCCCTGGCCTTTGCGCTGGGGATAAAAATAATTAGGCTTTCGTCCATGGCTAAAGTTCGTCTAATGCCCTGTTCCATAGCAGACGAGGGAGGATAAATTGGCAACCAGGGAAAATGTCCCGGGGTGCTGGTGGATTGATTCGAACGCTGCAAGGTCCTGCGTGGCGCCACCCTGGCACGGGTCTAGGTGCTAGCCAGGCGCTGGCGGACATCAGCTCCGTGATACTCAGGGGCGTTTAACCGCTGGCGGCGGCGTGGGTGAGTATATCCCCAGTAATCACCCCGGTGCGGGCCACGGCCGCTAGTACGGCGGCCGGTGTGTCATCGATACGCTCCTGATCGAAATCAATAACGCTGCCCGCATTGACCAGAAAGTCCGGCACATAAACGATGCCGCGGGCTGCCAGCGCGGCGTCATGTACAGGCGATTGCAGCTTGTTGTTGGCGCCGCCGTAGATAAATTTGGCCCCCATGCGGGGGATCGTATCATCATTTAGAATGGCGCCCAGGGCGGACGACGCGAAGACATCTGCCGCCTGGTCATAGATCGCATCCGGCCGTTGCCGCCCCGGCCTTCATCTCGCCGAGGCAGTGCTGGCCGGTCAAGCCGGAGCCGTCCGAGAAGCGTCGTTCCGGGGTTTGCCCATTGGCATCCACCCCACTCAATTGAAACGTTTTGACGAAATCATTTTTAAGGGCGGTGAATTGAGCGCCCATGGCAGATCTCCGCTTTGTTTTCGGAGACGATCATCGGACATAACATTCAAGACGCATATACGCATCTTGTGGCGGATTTCAGGACAACGGGTTGCCGGCCAATTCGCGGGATTTTCTGCGGACTCAAGTCAGTTTGGAATGGTGGACTGCTTTACCCGAGTTTCTGCGCTTTTATCCGCCGCACGGGACCGGAACCGGGCTTGGCGGGGCCGTGGCCCTTGGGGCCGTTCTTCGTGCTGGCTTTGAGGACCAACTTGGCGAGTTTGGCCTTTTTGTTGAGTTTTTTGCCCTTTGCTTTCTTTCCGGTGTTCTCCCAGGGCTTGCTGCCGTGGGGGTTTTTGTCCTCGGACTTTTTCGCCCAGAGGGTCCTGTCTCTAGGTTTTGGGTGTCTGGGTTTTTCCTCCCGGGTTTTATCGGTCTTTGGTTTGTCATTCCGAGGTTCGGCATCCCGGGGCTTTTCGTCCTGGGCTTTCTGGTCCCCGCCATTATCCGTAGGCTTATTCGCTGGGGCTTTGTCCGTCTTGGGTTGGTCCGCCCAGGTTTTCTCGGCTCTGGGCTTATGGGCTTTTGGTCCATCGTCTTGCGGTTGTTTTCCTCCGGGCGCCTTGTCGGGTTCCAGCTCTATGACACGTCTTGGCGCTGGCGCCGCGTGCCCGTCGTGCCGGGCGGCAAAGGCCTTTTTCTTGCCGTAGGGTTTGTCGCTTCTTTGCCGGACGCCCTCGGGCATGGCAGCTAGGCGGCTTACGGTAATGGTCTTCTCCAACGTCAGGGCGGGGCCGATGGCTTCTAGGAAGCGGTCGACGCAATTGGGGGCCAGTTCTACATAGGTATCCGTTTGGTTGATCTTGATGGCGCCGATGTCGCGCTTGGTGATGTTGCCAAAGCGGCACAGCATGGGTAACAGCCAGCGCGGCTCCGCCTTCTGTTGATGCCCAGTGGATAGGGAGAACCAGACGCCGTCCTTGAAATCGTCACGCCGTTTGCCCTTTTCTTCCTGGGGTGCGGCATCCAGAAGTTCCTCGGGCGCCGAGCGGCCGGCGCGAAAGCGGCGCAGCAGGGCGGCGGCCACCTGTTCGGAGCCGTGACGTTCCAATAATTGTTGCGCGAAGGCCTGTTCGTCTTCGGTTATGGGTTCGCTAAGGTCTGGATCATCCAGGATGCGTTCGTCGTCGCGTTGCATGATTTCCACGATTGACGGTGGCCGGGCCCAGGTCGCTTCCACATTGGCACTCTGTAAAAGCCGCTCCGTGCCCTTGCGCCAATTATGCGGCACGACCAGAACGCTGACCCCCTTGCGCCCGGCGCGC